>JAODBQ010000317.1 GCA_025464045.1 Ilumatobacteraceae bacterium | reverse complement strand
CCGCGACAGCGCTTCGAGGTAGCCGGCCAGCGCGGTGGGGGTGACGGCACCGCCTCGGCGAACGCCGAGGCGCCCGCGGAGCCGATCGACCGGCGGCGCACCGGCGGGGCCCGACCTCGGCCGTCGTGCCGGCGCAGCCAACGCGCCGGTCGTCCGTGCTCCCAAGGTGGGCTGCACGCGCCAGCCGACGAGCATCACCGTCAGCGCGAGGAGTCCGACGAGCAGGACGGTCATCACCGCCGCCGTTCCAACGCGCCGAGCACCCGATGCCCGTCAACGAGGTGTCGCACGGTGCTGCCCGGCTGCGGCACCAGCACGACCTCCGCCACGTGGGCGACGCGACGCCGCCCGTCGTTGCCCCGCGCGACGTGCACCACCGCGTCGACTGCGCGGTGGACCTGCTCGCGCACCGCGGCGAGCGGCCAGCCGGCCGTGTGCTGGACGATCAGCGAGGTGACGCGGGCCAGCGCGTCCTCGGCGCTGTTCGCATGCACCGTCGCGAGCGAACCGTCGTGGCCGGTGTTCAGTGCCTGCAGCAGTTCGACGGCCTCTGCGCCGCGGATCTCGCCGACCACCAGACGGTCCGGCCGCAACCGCAACGCGGTGCGCAGCAGGTCCGCGAGCGTCACCTCGCCGACCGAGTCCGCGGAGGCTGCGCGCGTCTCCAGCCGCACGACGTGGGGATGATCGAGGCGGAGCTCGGCGACGTCCTCGAGCGTGATCAGCCGCTCCTCCGCCAGCACCAGTCCGGCGAGGGAGTTGAGCAACGTGGTCTTGCCGGACGACGTCGGCCCGCTGACGATCACGTTGCACCGCTGCGCCACGAGCTGCTCCAGCACCGCGACCACCGGCGGTGGTGCGAACGCCTGCAACGCGACCGACCGAACGGCGAACCGACGGATGGCCAGCAGCGGCCCGTCGACCGCCACCGGCGGGATCACCGCGCAGACGCGCGAACCGTCCGCGAGACGAGCATCGACCATCGGACTGGAGCGGTCCAGCCGCCGCCCGATCGGCCCGAGGATGTGCTCGAGCGCCGTCAGCACAGCGGCGGCGCGCATCGTGCCGACGCGGTGCAGGCGACCGGCGCGCTCCACCCAGACGTCGCCGCCTCCGTTGACGATGACCTCGGTGACGGACGGGTCGTCGAGCCAACGCTCCAGGCCTCCGAGCATCGACTGCTCGGCCACCGGATCGAACAGATCGGAGGCGCTCATGCCGCGCCGCGCAGCTGCTGCACGAGCGCGCGTGGCAGCCGCGATGCCAACAAGCCGGCATCGACGGCACGCGCGACGGCGGGATCGATGTCCAGCTCGACGATCACCGGCACGCCGAGCGCGTGCTCCACCTCCCGCGAGCGCAGGGCGCGCCCCGGTTCGTTGACGAGCACGATCGCGGAGGGCGCCACGCTGAGCTGAGCGGCCCGACGAAGTGCGAGGAAGCACGGCCGGATCACCAGCAGCGCATGCGTGGCGACGGCCACGAGCTCCGCCGGTGGACGACCGGTGCCGGCGTCGACCACGGCTGGGCCGAGGTGGACGAGCGCGGCGGCCAGGTCGTCCCAACGATCGTCGGGGCTCGGCGCCGCACTGCCCGGGTGCACGAGGTGCAGGGTCTCCGTGACGGGGATGGCGAGGCGAACCAACGCGTCGGCGCGGGCGCTCGCAGAACGCAACCAGTCGACGACGCCAGGGCCCTGCGGCTCCGCGACGCCGAGCGCCACGGCACAGTCGCCGGCGAGGTCGACGAGCAGCGTCGGTGCGCCACGCGACGACAGCAGCGCCAAGGCTGATGCGACGACGGTGGTACCGCTGCCGCCCTTCACGGACCAGCAGACGGTGACTGGTGCACCCATGGTGGGACCCCCAAGAACTCGATGATCGGCTCGATTGGGGGAAGTGCATCGACCATAGCGACGCCGTCTGGCGAAGGCAACCGATCGCGGAGGGCGCGGTGCACCGGCATCAGTGGCTGGTCAGGGAACCTCGTTCCGCAACGGCTCGTC
This sequence comes from Ilumatobacteraceae bacterium, assembly GCA_025464045.1. GTDB lineage: Bacteria > Actinomycetota > Acidimicrobiia > Acidimicrobiales > Ilumatobacteraceae > JAODBQ01. The sequence goes on along the minus strand of JAODBQ010000317.1, from coordinate 1,549 downwards.
GCACACGTATCGGCGCAGGTTGTCGACGAACATGTCAGCGGCGCGACGGCGGGTGAGCGTGGACGTGCCGGCGGCGTGGGGCGTGATCGTCACGTTGGGCATGTCCCACAGCGGGCTGTCGGTGGGCAGCGGCTCGGTGACGAACACGTCCAGCGCAGCGGCGCCGACCTGGCCGGAGCGCAGTGCCTCGATCAGCGCCGGCTCGTCGACCACCTCGCCGCGGCCGATGTTGACGATGTGTGCCCCCGGCTTCAGCATCGCCAGCTCGCGCGCTCCGATGAGGTTGCGGGTGTCGTCGCCGAGCGGCGTGGCGAGCACCAGATCGTCGACGATCGCCAGCAGGTCGTCGAGGCGCGACGACGGCCACGTCTCACACGGCTCGACGCCGGTCGGCGACCGGCGCGTGCCGATCACGCGCATCCCGAACGCTTGGCCGAGCCGGGCGACCTCCGCGCCGATGTTGCCGAGGCCGATGACGCCGAGCACGCGACCCTCGACGTCGATCGTGTCGAGTGGGCGCCAGACGCGATCGCGCTGGTCGGCCGCATAGGTGCGCACGTTGCGGCACATCGCCACGAGATGCATCATCACCGAGTGCGCGATCGGTGCTGCCGAGGAGCCGGCCGACGTCGTCAACCGCACGCCGCGCTGACGGAACGCACCGAACACCGGGCTGTCCACCCCGACGTTGAACAGGTGCATCCATCGCAGGTTCGGTGCTTCCTGTGCGACGCGCAGGAAGTTCCCCGTGCGTCCGGGATAGAGATCGGCGGAGAACGAGGCGATCTCGACGGACGCGATCTCGTCCGTCGCGATCCGCTCGTTGCCGCACAGCTGCACCGTCTGCAGGTCGGGCACCAGCTCCGTCCAGCGTGCGCCATCGTCGGCGTACGCGGTGTCGGAGCAGAACAGCGTGAGGCTCAGGAGGCTTGCACCTTCTTCGCCGCGAACACAGCGAGGCCGACGAGCGCGAGGAGCATGATGAGTCGCTTCATGGCGCCGAGAGTACTCCTGGTCGCCGTGACGGCGGGGCGTCGGGGTACCGTGACCGACGGAGGTGCGAGGGCACCTGGTGGGCTCCACCGCCTTCAAAGCGGCTGAGACGGGCGATCCCCGTCTGGCGGGTTCGATTCCCGTTCACCTCCGCCACGTGCTCACTGGTCAGCGTGCTCATCCGAGTCGTGCTGGCGGAGACGAGCGGTTGTGGGCCCTCCGAACCCGAACCGGACGCCTGGGCATCACGCGGAGCTCATCCGGGCAGCACTTCGGCCATGGTCGACGCGGCCAGCAGGATGACGGCACCGATGTACGCCTCGAAGCGTATGCGCTCCGGCAGCGCGCCGAGGCCGAGTTCAGCATCGGCCTCGAACAGGCCTCGCTCGTCGTGGCCTGATTCGGCAGCCTGCTCCATGCGCGCGATCCACGGCCGCAAGAAGTACGTGTGGGAGGCACTGAGCACGACCAGCACGATCACAAGGACCGACTTGAGTATCGCCAACTGGCCGTAGATGGTCGAGGTCAGGTCTCCGCGGGTGGGGACATGGTTGTA
>JAODBQ010000250.1 GCA_025464045.1 Ilumatobacteraceae bacterium | reverse complement strand
CAGCGCGAGCGGGTTGCCGCGCGCCTCGGCCACGAGCTGGTCGGCGACGCGGTCGTCCAATGGACCCGCGATCACCGACGCCAGGAGCTTCCTTGCCTCGGCATCGTCGACTCCCTCGACGAGCAGCTCGGGCAGATCCGCGAACGCATCCGACGTCTCGCGAGCGGCGAACAGGAGGGCGACCGGCTCCGCCAGCACCCTACGCGCAACGAAGCCCAACACCTGCGCGGAGGCGCGGTCCAACCACTGCGCGTCGTCGATGACACACAGCAGCGGGCGCTCCTGCGCGGCCTCCGAGAAGAGGCTCAAGTTCGCCAGGGCGACGAGAAAGCGATCCGGCGTCGCGCCCGCACCCAGCCCGAACGTGATCTCGAGCGCCTCGCGCTGCGGAGCAGGAAGGCGATCGATGAAGTCGTGTACCGGCGCGCACAACTGATGCAGGGCCGCGAACGGGAGCTCCATCTCGGACTCGACGCCCACCGCCCGCAGGATCCTCACGTCCGACGCCGATTGGATCGCGTGTTCGAGCAGGGCCGTCTTCCCGATACCCGCCTCGCCCCGCAGGACCAGCACGCCGCTGCGGCCGGCTCGCGTGTCTTCGAGCAGGCCGACCAGCACCGCGCGCTCGTCTCGCCGGCCGCGCAACATCGGGATCTGGGCACTGGGGTCAGCGCCGGCCATAGGCACACTCTGCGCCGATGGACGGCTGAAGACAACCGGATGACGCGACGTACATAAGCACGCGGCATGCGCTCGACGACGACGGGTATTGCGACCGGCGCGAACTCGCCCTAGAGATCTCGTACCGCAAGCCCTGAAGGAGCGACCATGTCGAGCAACGGAAGCGTCACGACGGCTGGGAAGCAACCGCCGGCAACAACGCGCGGGACTCCATCGCGCGTGTGTGTCATCTGCCGTCGAGCCATCGCACAGGACGACGTCGCGATCGACATCCACGGCGTGAGCGCGCACGTCGGCTGTGCGGCCTACCGGCGCCGGCGCGCAGTCGGCTGATGCAACTGGATCCTCGTATGTGACGACGCTGCCCGACGCTGACGGCGTGGACCTGTGCCGGCAACTGCGGGAGTGGGCCCATACCTCCTGGCGACTGGCGCGGCGATGGCGCGCCGGTAACGCCAGCGATGCCAGGTGATCTCGAGGACGCCCGCGTGCGGTCGCCCGCGACCGCCGCACGCTCCGAAATTCACTTGCGGGCGTGTCGACTGCGGCGGCCGCGCCGCCGGAGAACCATCAGCATGAGCAACCCCTTCATCGCTCGCTTCATCTCGTCACCTCTGCGTTGGTTTGCCAGTTCGACGCGATGCTGCGGTCAGACGGGGCCAGGCCTAAGACGCCACACCGACCGCGGCGATACAACAAGGTTCTTGGAGTCCGGATCAGCGAAGTGGCTCGCCCCAGGGCGGCAGCCAGCTCGGCGCACCGGGGCGACGCAGCCGTTATGGACAGCGAGGGTCCTGGTTCTTGCGGCCAGCGCGTGCGGCGACAACCTGATCGCGACACCAGGAGCAGACCCATATGTCGGCAACACATCTCGAGCGGACCGGCGATCTGCACATGCAGCGCTGTCTGTCGTGACCGGTACCCGTTCTGGCCTGGCCGCCCTGCGCGTGATGGTCGGCGCCGCGGGCGGCGCTGTCGCCGCCGCAGTCGCCGTCGCCGTCGGAGCGTCGTGGTCGGTCGCTACGCTGTTCGCCGAAGACGTCGCCGCGCTCGTGTTCCTGGTCTGGGTCTGGTCGACCATCGCCACCGCCGACGCGCGCGCGACGTCACGCCTCGCGCGCACGGAGGACGCCTCACGCGCCGCTGCCGAGGCGGTCCTGATCGGCGCCGGTACCGGCAGCCTGCTGGCCGTGGTTTACACGCTCGGGCACGCGGGCCACGCTGGGCCGCCCGAGCGCGGCCTCCTGACCGCCCTCGCCATCGGGAGCGTCGTGTTGGCCTGGATGTCGGTGCACACCGTCTACCTGCTGCGCTACGCGCGGGACTATTACAGCCCGCCGCAGGGCGGGATCGACTTTCACGGCGAGGCCCCGGACTACGTGGACTTCGCCTACCTCGCGCTGACGATCGGGATGACGTTCCAGACTTCGGACACCGACATCACCGCCAAGCGCGTCCGCCGCGCCGCGCTGCACCACGCGCTGCTGTCGTACGTCTTCGGGACGGTGATCGTCGCCATCACCGTCAGCTCGGTGGCCGCCCTCCTCGGCCGGTAGGGGTCATACGCGGCCGCGATGGGAGGACGGCAGACCGCGTCTAGGACGCGACGCCTCCGCACGCAGGCTGCGACCAACCAAACCCGTCCAGGAGGACCCATCATGTTCGTCGCCCCCGGCATTGCTCCGGACTTCGGTCAGAAACTCACCCACGAGGCCGCCGAGCGGGTGGCCGGTAACTGGTCGAGGCTGCTCCTCAACGGCCTGACGCTGATCGTCGCCGGCGTACTGATCTTCAGCATCAACTGGTCGATCCGCAGCCTCGCCACGTTCATCGGCGTGCTGTTCATCGTCCAGGGCGTCACCTACGCGCTGACCATGGGGATCGATGCTCGAGTGCGGCGAGCGAACGTCGTCACCGGACTGCTGTCGATCGCCACGGGCATCGTCATCATCGCCTGGCCCGGTCCGGGGATCGTCGTGCTCGCGATCTTCCTCGGCGCATGGCTGATCGTCATCGGCACACTCACGATCTCGGGAGCCTTCGCCGCCCGCCGGGTCCTTCCGGACTGGTGGCTGCTGCTGATCACCGGCCTGCTCGAGATCCCGCTCGGCCTCCTCGCCCTCGCCAACCCGGGGGCGACACTGGCCGCGCTCATCACCGTGGGCGCGATCTGGGCGGTCGCCGTCGGCGTGATGCGCATCGTGCTGGCTTTCGAGATCAAGCGGCTCCCGGACGAGGTCGACGAGGGCTGGACCTCGCCGGACCGGAACGGAACGGCGGCGGCCGCCAAGCCCGACACGGGGAGGCCCGCCGCGGCGGCCTCGTGACCAGCGCCCGCTTGCTCTGACGCATCGCGATCGACGACCCAGCGGCCCGGCGCGGCCGCTGGGTCGTCGCCGTGTCGGGGCTCATACCGAAGCCGCGGTCGGCTGTCAGATCGCGGCCGGCAGTCAGCCCAAGACTGTCAACGCTGGTGATGCGAGACCCCCGCCCCCGGACATAGCGTCGCTGCCATGTTCGGATCCACAAAGAGAGGCGGAGACATGACCTTCCTCATCCGTTTGGGAGCGCCGCTGGGCCAGCCTCAGGGGCAGGCCCGCGCGCTCGACACATGGCGCGACGCTGAGCTGCTCGTGCAGCTGCGGTGGTACATCTTCCTCGAGGCGGACGGTGCGTCGCGCCCCGGCGCGTTCGCTGCCTACGTGGCCGCGCTTGACGCCGAGGCCGCGGCCGCGGCCGAGCTCGCCCACGCGCACTCGGACCTCGCCGAAGCGGCCTGATCATGGAACTGCGGCATCTGAGGTACTTCGTGGCGATCGCCGAGGAGCGCAGCTTCACGCGCGCCGCGGAGCGCCTCTGGGTGGCCCAGCCGGGCCTGTCGACGCAGATCCGGCGCCTGGAGTCCGAGCTGGGCGTCCAGCTCTTCGACCGGCACACCCGCGGCGTCGACCTCACCGACGCCGGCGCGCTGTTCCTCGAGCGAGCTCGCACCGCGCTGGCGGCTGCCGACGTCGCGCGCTCAAC
>JAODBQ010000205.1 GCA_025464045.1 Ilumatobacteraceae bacterium | reverse complement strand
GTGGCCCCCCCGGCGGTCGTCGACGAGCTCTTGCCGTCCGAGCCGCACGCGGACGCGGTGAGGGCGAGCGCGGTGACGCACAGCGCACCACCGATCCGCCGTCGAAGACGACCGGTCGCTCGCTGCGTGACCGTGCCCCTAGCACGGTCCTTGTGTCGAATCCTCATGGCCGAACCCCCTTGTGTGATGTTTCCGAGACAGTTCCGGGCGGTGCCGGATCGTCGCCGTGCCCAGTCGAGGTCATCGATCTGGGATCCAGATCGCTCCTGCGGCGGCCAGTTGGTCCGCCTCCACTGGTTCGATGCCGGCCCACTCTGCGAGCACCTCTTGGGTGTGCTCGCCGAGGCGCGGGACCGGGCCCTTGACGCCGCCGGACGGCCGCACCGTCCGCTCGATGGCGCCCGGGTACTCGATGCAGCCGAGGTCCGGATGATCGAGCTCCGTGATGAAACCGCGGGACCGCAGCTGCGGATCGCGGAAGAGATCGCTCGCGTCCTGCACGGGCGCGGCGGCGACGCCGGCATGCTGCAGGAGGTGCGCCGCCTGGAACGGCGTGCGCTGCGCAGCCCACGGCACGAGTGCGTCGCGCGCCCGATCGCGATCGGCCGGCCCCGGCTCGGCGACCCCCACCTCCGGCACGCCGAGCACGGTGCACAACCGCTCCCAGCTCGCGCCGTCGGGCGCATCGACCGCGAGCCAGCGGTCGGGGCCGTCGCAGCCGACCACCGCGCTGAAGACGGAGTCCGGCACCACGTTGTCGCGGCGCGTGTACGTCTCGCCGAGCGCGAGCGCATCGACGAGGATCGGCATCATCACGGTCGCGCCGGCCTCGACCTGGGCGAGATCGAGGTGCACACCGCGGCCGGTCACCTCGGTCCGGCGCAGCGCAGCGAGGAGGCCGAGCGCCCCGTGGTAGCCGGCGACGTAGTCGAAGTGGTAACCGTGCGTGTGGCCCCAGGCCGAGGTCAGCCCGACGTGGTTGCAGATGTTCGACGCGTACGCCGCCCACCCCGAGCGCGGGCCGGTCCGGCCGTACCCAGAGATCGACAGCATCGTCAGCCGTGGGTTGACCGTCTGCAGGTCGGCGAAGCCGCACCCGAAGCGGTCGAGGACGCCGGGCCGGAAGTTCTCGACGACGACGTCAGCGGCGGCGACGAGGCGGCGGAGCACCTCGGCCCCACCAGGTGCAGCGAGTTCGATGGAGACGCTGCGAACGCTGCGGGCCAGGCCGCCGTACAGCGCCGTGGTCCCGACGCCGGACGGCTCGAGCACCTCGGGGTGGTCGAAGAAGTAGTTGTTGCGCAGCGCCTCGGGACGCTCGTGAGACTCGATCTTGACGACGTCCATGCCGAGCTCGGCGAGGAGCATGGCCGCGGTGTTGCCGGCGACGAACGCCCCGAAGGTGACGACGCGCAGGCCAGCCAACGGCCGCTCGGCGGACGCCCGCGGCGCGGCGAGCGGCCGCTCGCGAAGCGCGAGGATCGTCTCCGTGTCCGCCCCGGGCCGGACGGCGACGCCGTCGGGCTCGAAGAAGTCGGCGCCGATGTGGATCGGCGGGCCGGGGGCCGCACAGGTTCCGAGGTCCGGCCCGGTCAGCGTGCCGAGCGGTCGGCGCTCGTCGACGCGCTGGTCCTCGACGAACTGCTCGGGCGTGTTCAACGCCGAGCACGGCAGGCCGTTGGCCTGCCCGCCGGCGATCAGCTCGGCGCGGTGGCGATCGCGCAACAGCCGGGCGACGCTCTCACCGAGCACGTCGTGCAGCTGGATGCGCATCGCGCGGTCCTCCCAGATCTCGTCCGTCAGCTCTGGCGGCGAGCCCATCGTCTTGACGAACGCTTCCCAATGACCCGGCGTGTTGACGGCGATGTCGATCGTGCCGTTGGCCACCTCCCACGTCCCGCTCGGCGGCGGGGCGAAGTTGGCCCGCCGCTGCATCACCAGGCCGGCCACCGAGAACCGGTGGATGAGGTCGTCCTGGCCGGCGAGCACCTCGTGCGCGGCGATGTCGAGGACCTGACCGCCGACGCGCGAGCGCTCGCGCAGCGCGGCGGCGATGCAAATCGCGGCACGGATCCCGGCTTCGTCCCACAGCTGACGACCGGGCATCGACAAGGGCGGCCCAGCCTCCGGGCCGATCGCGAACATCAGCCCGCTCATCGCGTGCGCCGTCATCGGTGTCGCCCGCCAGTCGCGCAGCGGCCCGGTAGCGCCGAACGGGGTGAGCAGGCACGTGACGACCGACGCAGCACACCAGTCGAACCCGCGCTCGGCGTCGAGGAAGCCGGCCACCGGTGTCGACGCCGTCGGTGAGGCGATGACGACGTCGACGTCCGCGGCCAGTTCGCCGAGCAGCGACACGGCTGATGGGTCGGTGACATCGAGCGTGACGCGTCGACAGCCCGCTGCATACCACGCGTCGAGCCACGCTCGGCGCGGTTGTGCAGCCGCGTCGAGCTCGACGCTCGGCGACTCGAGACGCACGACGTCGGCGCCGTAGGCGGCGAGCAGCCGTGCGCAGTACACGCTGACCGGCGCGGCCAGATCGAGGATCCGGACGCCGGCGAACGGTCGAGGCGGGACCCGGGGGTCAGGCATCCGCCTCCACCCGCGACCGCGGGCCGGCGACATCTGCGCCGGCGAGGCGCTCCTTGAGGAAGGCATCGATCCGCCGCCGGGCCTCGGCGGCCATCGTCGTCGGGAACGAGTCGAAGCCGTGCATCGACTCGGGATAGACCTCGAGTCGCGAGTCGTTACCGGCGGCCGACCAACGGGCGTGCATGAACAGCGTGTCGTCGAGCAGGGCGTCGCTCGTGCCGACGGAGAACAACGCCGGCGGCAACCCCGACAGGTCGGCGTAGAGGGGCGAGATGCTCGGTACGCGCCGCTCCTCGACTGTCAGGCCCGGATAGACGAGGCGCTGCGCGTCGCTGAACGCGGCGTGCGCTCCGGTGTCGAGGCGCTGGCTCGGCCCACCCGACACGTCGTACAACCCGTAGGCCAGCGTCGTGCCGACGATGTCGTCGCCGATCTCGCCGCTGTCGCGCAGCGCGACCAGCGTCAGCACGGCGAGCGTGCAGCCGGCTGACTCGCCGATCAGGATGATCGGGCCGTCGCCGAGGCGGTCACGACCGGCCGTGCGCACCCAGTCGATGACGTTGAGCGCGTCGTCGAGCTGCGCCGGCGGCAGCGCCTCAGGCACCATCCGGTACTCGACGCTGACCACCGCAACCGAGCAGCGCTCGGCGATCTCCGCACTGCGGTCGTCGCTGGCGCGCGCCGAGCCGATGATCCAGGCGCCCATGTGGAACTGGATGCAGATGCCGTCGACCCGCTCCGGGATGAAGAGGCGCACGGTCACCGCCGGGTCGTTGGCCCCGACCTGGACGACCTCGGGCTGCAGACGATCGGGACCGAGCGGCACGACGGCTGCGTCGAGGAACTCGCGCGTTCGCAGCGCGTCTTCGGCCGTGGCGAAGCCCAGGGGGCTGGAGGCCATTGCTGCCATGTACTGCTGGTTGAACTGCCTCGTGTCGTCGAGGTGTGCGTCGAGAGCCGGGTCGGTGTGCATCTGCGTTCTCCTGTTCCTCAGGCGTTCGTCCGGTCGCGACGGCAGGCCACGGCGACATCGGCGAGCACCGCGAGTGCGTCTTCGAGGTGGCTGATCGAGTCGACGGGGACGCCGACGACCAGTCGGTCGATGCCGCCGTCGGCGTAGCGCTGAGCGGCGTCGCGCAGGTTGCCCTTGGCGGCGGCGTCGTCGCAGTACCACGGGATCCCGGACTGGCCGGCCATCTCGCAGGCACTGATCTCGACGGTTCGACCCTGCTCGGCCGCCAGACGACGCAGCTCGGCGGCGTCGTCGATCAACGTCGGACCGGTCAGCGGGTACCAGCCGTCGGCGTAGTCGAGCACGTCCGCGAACGTGCGCGGCCCGGCGGCGGCGCCGATCAGGATCGGCGGCCCGGCCCGTCCCGCAGTCGTCTGCGCGGGCTTGGGGAGCGACCACGACGGCGTGAACGACGTCAGCTCACCGTGGTGCTCGACGACATCGTCGGCCCACAGCTGGCGGATGACCCTGACGTGTTCGCGCGTCGCCGTCCGCCGGCGAGCCGGGTCGACGCCGTTGTTGGTCATCTCGGGCGCGTTCCAGCCGTACCCGACGCCGAAGTCGACACGACCACGTGACAGCTGGTCGAGCGAGGCAACGGCCTTGGCGAGGCGCAGCGCCTGGTGTTCTGCAGGGAGCACCACCCCCGTGCCGAGCCGGAGCGTCGTGGTCACCGCGGCAGCGCCGGCCATCGTCACGAACAGATCGGGGAAGCGCTTGTAGAAGTCGGGCACCGTGCCGTCGAGCGCCGGGAACACCGTGTCCACCGGGATGTGCGAGTGCTCACCCTGGAAGATCGAGTGCAGACCGGCGGCCTCCACGCGCGGCGCGACATCGAGGATCGAGATCGTCGTGTCGTTGGTGATCAGGTTCGCGCCGATGTGCACGACGAGCTCCTCGGGGATCGGGCGACGGCGTACGGCGCGTGGGCAGGACGAAGCTGCGGGGTTCGGGCGGTCCTCACCGTTGGGCACTCCCGCCGGCGGTGATGCCGTGCGTGGCCACGTCCAGCGCCACGGACTTGACGAAGCCGATGACAACCCCCCGTCGTCGCCGCGTAGTGCGACAGGGGCGGCGTGCCGGTGCGCCCGGCACCTGACGATGTCGCCACGAGACGGCCGTAGCGCGCTGCGCCGGTGACCCGTGCAGCACGGGGGTCGAGCTCACCCATGCCCGCGCACATGCGCGTGACGAACGACGGACACAGTACCCCCTTCTCGCGAGCCGCAGTCCCCCGACGGCTGACTATCTCGCCTCATGAGATTAGATCGACTGAATCAACGTGTCAATGGTCGAGCTCGCCAAGTGCGGTCGCTCTCGTCGTCAGTGCCAGCGGACGGGCTGGTCGATCATCGTGCCGAAGTTGTCCTCGCAGTAGGCGACGCTCATCTCGAGGTGCTTGCGCATCAACGATTCGGCACGGCGGGCGTTGCCCTCGATGATCGCCTTGACGATGTGCTTGTGGGCGTCGAGCACCTCCGCCTGCACCTCGGCGACGCGCACCACTTCGGGAAACAAGCTGGAGGTGATCCAGTGGTTGCCGCGCAAGTACAGGTAGATGGCCCGGTTGTCGACGAGGCGGGCGATCGCATCGTGGAACGCGGCATGTGCTGCCATGTAGGCCCGTCCATCGGCAGGTCCGATCGACGATTCGAGGTCGATCGCAGCCTGCAACGTGGCGAGGTGCTCCGGGTTGCGTCGCTGCGCTCCGAGCGCGGCGATCGGCGGCGTCGTCTGGATGTTCGCCTCCATCAGCTCGCGATACGTGCACCCGCTCATCCGCAGGAACAGCGACCACATCGAGGCGAAGTGGGTGATGTCCGGGTTGCGCACGATCGGCCCACCGGTCGGACCGGTGCGCACCTCGAGGATGCCGCTCAACTCCAGGATGCGGAACGCCTCACGCAGCGAGCCGCGCCCGGTGTTCAGCTCCTCCATCATCACCAGTTCGGACTCGAGCGAGTCGCCGTCCTGGAGATTGGAGGAGGTGATCCGGTCCACAAGCGTGCGCGCGATGGACTCGGAACGCTTCAGCTGACGGACCGTGCGCTTCATCCGAACCGGTTCATCCTGTGGTCACATCCATGTCGAGGGGCAGCTCCGGCGGACCGCAAGTGCCGGGATCCTACATTGGTGTCTGCGGCCGGACCGGGAAGCCCCGAGGTTGCGGATCAACCGACGGAGACGGACACGCCCATCTCGTGGACGGCCGGCACGACCTCACGGCCGAACAGCTGGATGCTCTTCTCGGCGACGTCGGGCGGCATGCCGCCGTAGATCACCTGCATGATCAGCTCTTCGCAGCCGTACTTCTCCTGCACGTGCTGGATCCGGCGGATGCACTCGTCGGGCGTGCCGACGATCTGGTCGACGTAGAACAAGTCCTCCGGCTTCGCCGGCTGGAGCTTGGCGCCCGCCGGCATCGCGTAGTGCTGGTACGTCTTCAGCTTGGCGAGGTGCTCGCCACCGATCTCGTAGTGCGTCATCGCGCTCTGGTGGTACTCGAACGAATACCGGGTCGCGTCGGCGACGGCCTGCTCCTGGGTCTCCGCGCAATAGCCGAAGAGGACGATCGTCGGCGGGACCGGTGGCAGCCCCTCTTGCTCCTCGCGGATCTGGCGGTACTCGGTGAGGTCTTTGTCGTAGTCGCCGAGCGGCTTCTGCGGGTTGAGGAACGGCCGGATCCCTGCCTCGGCGACGACGCGGATCGACGGGTTGCTGCCCCATGCGCCGTAGATCCGATCGACGAGGCCCTTCCCGTCCTTGGGGTACGGGCGGATCGACGTCGGCGGGATGTGGAAGTGCTCGCCGTCGAAGGAGAAGCGCTCGTTGGTCAACGCCATCTTCAGGATCTTGAGCACCTCGTCGAACCGGGTGCGCGAGTCGTCCATGTCGATGCCGAGCGAGTTGTACTCGCGGCGCGCCAGGCCGCGGCCGACGCCGATGTGCAACCGGCGCTCGTCGCCGAGGACGGTCTGCAGCATCGCCACCTCCTCGGCGAGCTTGAGCGGCTGCCACCACGGCAACACGCAGACCATCGAACCGACGTCGACGCGCTTCGTGGCCCCGGCGATGTAGGTCAGCAGCTGCAGCGGATCCGGGATCAGGCAGTACGGCGTGAAGTGGTGCTCGACGGACCAGAGCGCGTCGAAGCCGAGCTCGTCGGCCTGCAGGAACACGTCGAGGTGGTCCTTCCAGGCACGCCAGTCCGGCACCGCGGCGTCGCCCAGCCCCTGCTCGCCGCGCTCCAGCGCGAGGAACCGGTCCCAATCCGAGAAGTTCTGGAACATCATCCCGAGCGACAGACGCATGCTTCCCCCCGAAAGTCGGTGTCACGTGTTTCCCGAGGGTTTAGCGGACTAGATCGCCCCTGTCAACGAATGAGCCGGCATCGCTCAACGCGTTGATCACGTCGTCAACCTCCCAACCCTCACGCCTCACGCCGCGAGGCGCCCCCTGCACCCGTCCTACAGGGGCACGCTGGCGGGTCGGCACGCCGGGTCCCAGAGCCCTTCCCACCAGCCGCGCTCGACGGCTCGGGGATCGGCCACCGGGTGCGAGTCCTCGTCGAGCACCATCGTCCATCGTTGCCCCGGCTCGTAGCGCGGCCATCCGCCGAGTGACTCGGCTGACGGGTCGCCCGTAGCCGCGAAGGCCGCCCAGGCCGTCCGCATCGCCCGCCCGAGCGCCCGCCCGGCGTCGTCGATCCCGACGAACGCACCCCACCCGTCGACGTCGAACGCGTCGAACACGAAGGGCAGTTCGATCGCATGGAACGCCCCGAGGTCGCCACCCGTGCCGCGCGCCGACCAGTCGAACTCGTACACGAACGTGGCCGCTGCGGCTGGGCGCGAGTCGGCGACGCGCAGCACCGGCTGGCGGATGATCCCCTCGGTCTGGATCGCGGCCCAACGATCCGAGCCGCGTGGTCGCGCCGTGCCGCGTAGCGCCGTGCCGTGTGCGCCTGCCAGCCCAGCCGCCACCGCCTCGCCCGGATCCCGACCCATCCGGTGGGTGAGGTAGCCGCGGACCCACGCCGTCAGGCCGTCCTCGTCGAGGTCGTCGGCGCGCGGATCGGGGAACAGCCGCATCTCGTCGGCGGTCGAACCCAGCAGCAGGGCGACGTTGTCAGCTGCTCCGCCCGCGAGGGCGACCGATGGCGTCGCGGTGACGAACGAGTCGTCGACGACCGGGTGGAAGATCATCGTCCCGAGGTCGAAGAGCAACTCGCCGGCGACGGCCTCCTGGATCTCGACGAGGCGCGCCGCCGGCAGGGCGCGCAGACCGTCGACGTCGCTGACACCGGCACGGGCCAGCACCGCTCGCGCTACCACCGCGCTCAGTGACGGGGTCTGGGTGAAGTCGATGCCCGGGCTCTGGGCGACAGCGCCGCGCACCAATGCGCCGATGCCCGGCACCGTCAACAGGTGCATGATCGAACCGGCACCGGCCGACTCGCCGAAGACCGTCACCCGTGCCGGTTCGCCGCCGAACACGGCGATGTGCTCGTGGACCCACTGCAGCGCGAGCAGCTGATCGTGCAGGCCGCAGTTCGTGTCGGTGTCCACGCCACCTCGCACGGCGCGAAGGTCGAGGAACCCGAACATGCCGACGCGGTAGTTGAACGTCACGACCACGACGCCTTGCTCGGCACACAGCCGCGCCCCGTCGTAGGTCGGCGCGGCCGCACCGCCGGCGACGAACGCGCCGCCGTAGATCCACACCATGACCGGCATGGGTTCGTCGGCCGGCCGCGCCGGGCGCCAGATGTTCAGCGTGAGGCAGTCCTCGTCGACCCGGTGCACGGCCATGCCCGGCACCGACCCGGCGAACGGTCCGCTCGTCGCCTGGCACGGGCTCGGTCCGAACTCGATCGCCGGCCGCACACCGGCCCAGGCCGACGCCGGGCGCGCGGCGCGGAAGCGCTCGGCGCCAACGGGCGCGGTGCCGAACGGGACGCCGGCGAAGCGCTCGACAGTTCCTGACGGTGTCTCCACGGTCGTGCCGGCCAACGCCCCTGCTCGTGTACGGACGACGATCGGCTCGGCCATGGCTGCGCTCCTTGCGATCGCCCGACCACGGCCGTCCCCGGTCGGTTCGGGCACCATGATGACGACACGGGCGCGCCGACGCCGTGTCGGAGGCCGGTTCCGCCCCGGGGCGCCGGCCGGCGAGGAGGAGCCAACGTCATGCGCTGCGTCGTGTTGGATGATTATCAAGGGGTCGCCGCGACGAGCGCCGACTGGTCCGCTGCCGACGTCGAGCTGGTGTCGTTCACCGAGCACATCGCCGACGTGGCCGCGCTCGCCGAGCGGCTCGCCGGCGCCGAGATCGTCGTGGCGATGCGCGAACGCACGCGGTTCAGCGCATCGCTGTTCGACCGCCTCGGTGATCTGCGGCTCCTCGTGACCACCGGGATGCGCAACGCGGCGATCGACCTCGATGCCGCTGGGGCTCGTGGGGTGACGGTGTGCGGCACCTCGGGGATCGTCACGCCGACGTCGGAGCTGACGTGGGCGCTGATCCACGCGCTCGCCCGCCACGTCGTCGCCGACGACGCGACGATGCGTGCCGGCGGCTGGCAGACCCGCGTCGGCACCGGCCTGGCCGGACAACGGCTCGGGCTGATCGGGCTCGGCAACATCGGCGCGCTGGTCGCCCGCGTCGGTCTCGCGTTCGACATGGACGTCGTTGCGTGGAGCCAGCACCTCACCGCCGAGCGCGCCGGCGAGGTCGGCGCCCGACTCGTCACCAAGGACGAGTTGCTCGCCGAATCAGACATCATCTCGATTCACCTGGTGCTCGGTGAGCGGACGCGCGGCCTCATCGGCGCCGCCGAGCTGGCGGCGATGAAGCCGACCGCGCTGCTCGTCAACACGTCGCGCGGCCCGATCGTGGATCACGACGCACTCGTCGCCGCGCTGCGCGATGGCACGATCGCGGGTGCCGGTCTCGACGTGTTCGACGTCGAGCCACTGCCCGTCGACGACCCGCTGCGTGGGCTCCCGAACACCGTCCTGACGCCGCACACCGGCTACGTCACCAGCCAGTGCTACGAGGTCTTCTACCGACACATCGTCCAGGACATCGCCGCGTGGCACGCCGGTGAGCCGATCCGCGTCATCCAGCCGGCTGGTCGACGATGAACAGCACGAGGCGCGGCCCGCGGCCGTGCAGCTCGCCGAGGCGGCAGCACCGCCAGCACCCCTCGAGTGACCGTGAGTACC
>JAODBQ010000191.1 GCA_025464045.1 Ilumatobacteraceae bacterium | reverse complement strand
GACCAGCTCGTCGAGCTGGGCGAGCGTGCGCGGGCCGATGATCGCCGCGGTGACCGTCGGGTCATCGAGCACGAAGCCGAGGGCGAGCTGCACCAAGGTCAGCCCGAAGTCGGCGGCGATCGTGGTGAGACGATCCACGAGGGCCACCTTGTTCGTGCGGACCGCATCGTCGCGGTGGTCGAAGTGCTCGCCGGAGCGGATCGCGCGCGACGCGGCATCGGCCACGGCGGTCTGGTACTTGCCGGTGAGCCAGCCGCCGTTGAGCGGTGCCCAGACGACGACGCCGACGTCGTGGGCGCGACACGCGGGCAGGACCTCGCGCTCGATCCCGCGTGCGAGTGCCGAGTACGGAGGCTGCTCGCTCGTCGGGGCGACGAGCCCGAGCTCGCCCGCCGCACGTTGTGCGGCGAGGAGCTGGTCCGCAGAGAACGTGGAGGTGCCGACGGCGCGGATCTTGCCCGCCTGCACCAGCGCGTCGAACGCGGCGAGCGTCTCCTCGATCGGCGTCAGCGGGTCGGGCCGGTGCATCTGGTAGAGGTCGATGTGATCGACACCGAGGCGGCGCAGGCTGTCCTCGCACGCTTGGCCGACCCAGCGCGCCGACAGACCGCGCCGGTCGGGGTCGTCGCCCATCGGGTTGCCGCACTTGGTGGCGAGCACGACCCGGTCGCGCCGACCCCGCAGGGCACTGCCGAGGATCTCCTCGGACACGCCGCTGTCATAGATGTCGGCGGTGTCGAACATCGTGATCCCGGCGTCGAGCGCCCGATCGACCATGGCCCGGCACTCGTCGGCGTCGGTGTTGCCCCACGTACCGAACATCATCGTGCCGAGCGCGAGCGGGCTGACCTCGAGCCCGCTGTGACCCAGCCGCCGGACCGGCATCGGCGCGGGCGTCGGTGCCGTCGGGCCGGCGCTCACACCAGACCCGCCTGCTGCTGGAAGACGAGGCTGTCCCAGTAGTCGACGCGGCGGGCGATCCGGCCGTCGCGGACCTCGAAGCGCATCATCCCGCGCACCGCCACGTCGCGCCCGTTGACGTGCGCGTGCAAGGTGTACGCGGCCGCCACGGCGTTGCCGTCGACGATCGTCTGCTCCACCTCGTAGCGCAGGCCTGGCATCGACGCGAGGAACCCGGGCACTCGTCGGGCGTACTCGCCCGCGCCGGTGCAGCCGGCGCCGAGCGCTGCCGTGTGCTCGTTGACGAAGTCGTCGGTGACCAGGGCGACGACCTGCTCAGGATCAGCCGTGGCGAACGCAGCGAGGTAGGCGAGGCAGACGTCGCGGGGTGAGCGCTCGCTCAGCCCCAGACCTCTTGTGCCTTCGCATACACGCCCTGGTCGTAGGAGAACTCGACCATGTTGCCGTCGGGGTCCTTCAGCGCGCAGATGTAGCCGATCGGCGGCGGCATGTCCCGCGGTGCCCAGACGAGGCTGCCCTCGGCCTCACCGCGCGCGGCGATCTCGTCGACCTCCTCGCGGCTGGTGACCTCGAACCCGATGTGCGCGAACGGCGCCATCACCGGTTGCGGCCCGCTGGCCTGGTCGCGGAAGAAGCTGACGAGCACGAGGATGAACGGCTTGTCGCCCTGGTCCGGAAGACCGAGCCACGCGCCCTGGCCGTCCTCGTCCTGGCGACGATCGAGCAGCTCCAGCGGGGTGAACCGATGGTACCAGTCGATCGTGGCGTCGATGTCGGTGCAGGGCAGCGCGATGTGCGTCCACCTCGTGGAACGCGGACCAGCGACGACGTCGGACCGGGGCTGCTCGCTCATCGGATTCACCTCTTCCGGGGTTCGTCGGCGTACTCGAACCGTTGCGTCGAGCGTAGCAACGCCCGACCGGTCAGCGCGTCGGACCGGAACCCGACGACGGGGAGAACAGATCGACCTCCTGGCGCAGCGGCACCAGGTCGCGCCGTGGCAGGCGGCGCTCCGCCTCGGCCATCGCGTTGACTGCGGCCTGGCGCAGCTCGTCGTTCTCGGCGCGCAGCCGCTCGACCTCGGACTCGAGCAGCATCACCCGGCGGATGCCCTCGAGGTTCATCCCCTCGCCCGCCAGCTCGGAGATCCGTCGCAGTCGCTCGATGTCGATGTCGCTGTACCGGCGGTTGCCGCCCTCGGTGCGCGCCGGCAGCACGAGGCCGCGGCGCTCGTAGATCCGCAGGGTCTGGGGGTGCATCCCCGCCAACTCGGCCGCGACCGAGATGACGTAGACGGCGTGGGCTCGCGAGCGCATCGTCAGCTCCCCGCCGCGTCGAACAGGCCGGCTCGCGGCGACGCGTTGATCGACGTGGCAAGGGCCTCCACCGCCTCGCGCTGCTCGGCGGTGAGCTCGGTCGGGACCTGCACGTCCACCGTGACGATCAGGTCGCCGTGCCCCTTCTTGCCGGCGATGCCCTTGCCGCGCACGCGGTGACGGGTGCCGCCCTGGGTGCCGGCGCGCAGCTTGAGGGTCACCGGAGCGCCATCGAGCGTGGGCACGTCGATGTTCGCGCCGAGTGCCGCCTCGGCGAACGTGATCGGCACGCGGACGGTGAGGTTGTTGCCGTCGCGACCGAACAGGCGGTGCGGACTGACGTGGCACTCGACGATCAGATCGCCTGCGGGGCCGCCGTTGCGACCGGGCGCACCGCGTCCCTTGAGCCTGATCCGCTGGCCGTCGGCGACACCGGCGGGGATGCGCGCCTGCACCTCGCGCGGGCGCCGCTCCACGCCTGTGCCATGACACGTCGGGCACGGATCCTCGATCACCACACCGGCGCCGCCACATGCACGGCACGTCGTCGAGAACGAGAAGAAGCCCTGGTTGTCATCGATCACACCGCGCCCGCCGCACTGCGAGCAGACCTTCGGCTGGCTGCCGGGCCGGGACCCGCTGCCGTGGCAGGTGCTGCACTGGGCGTCGCTGGTGAGGTGCAACGTGGTGGTGATGCCGTGCACCGCATCGGCGAAGTCGAGGCTCAACGTGGCTTCGAGGTCGGCGCCGCGCACCGGGCCTGCCGACGCCGACGGGCCGCCGCCGCGCCGACCGCGCCCGAACATCTGTCCGAGCACGTCGCCGAGGCCGTCCGCGCCGACGTTGAAGTTGTACCCGCCGCCACCACCGCCGCCGAAACCGCCGTTGCCGAACGGCGTGTTGCCGACGGGGCCGAGGCGGCGGACCTCGTCGTACTCGGCGCGCTTGGCGTCGTCGCCGAGCACGTCGTAGGCCGCGCTGACCTCCTTGAACCGATCCTCCGAGGCGTCGTCGCCGGGATGGGTGTCGGGGTGGCTGTCGCGCGCGAGCTTGCGGTACGCCTTGGTGATCTCCTTCGGCGTCGCCTCAGGGGCGACGCCGAGCACCTTGTAGTAGTCCTTCTCGTACCAGTCGCGTTGCGCTGCCATCTGTCTCCCTCAGCCCCGGACCTTGACCATCGCGGGACGGAGCACCTTGCCCTTCCACGTGTAGCCCGTGCGGAGCACCTCGCTGACCACCGGTTCGCCGTCGCCCGGCTCGTGGAGCACGGCATCGGCGACGGCCGGGTCGAACGGTTGCTCGTGCAGGTCGAGCGCCTCGAGGCCTTGGCGCTTGAGCTCGCCGAGCAGCAGGTTGAACAGCGGCTCGATCTCAGCGGGATGCTGCACGAATGCAGCTTCGCACGCATCGAGGACCGGCAGCAGCGCCTCCGCCAACTTGCCGGTGGCGCGGGACATGTCGTCGGCGTGCTGGGTGCTGATCCGCTTGCGGAAGTTCTCGAAGTCCGCCTGCAGCCGCTGCGCGATCTCCTTGTACGAGTCGCGCTCGGTGAGCAGGGCGCGGATGTCGGTCTCGACGTCGACCGCGTCGTCGTCGAGCGGCGACGCCGCGCCGGGGTCGTCCGGGAAGCCGGTGCTGGGCTGGTTGATGCCGGCCGCGGTGTCGCCGCTCACCTGTTTCTCGGTGAGCGGCGCCTCCACGCCGTCCATGTCGATCGGCTGATCAGTCATCGGTTCCGACTCCGTCACTTCGACTCGTCGTCGTCGACGATCTCGGCGTCGATGATCTCGTCATCGCCGCTCGAGCTGCCGTTCGGCGCGTCCTGTCCGGTGGCCGAGGTGCCCGCCGCGTTGTTGTCGCGCGCCGCGGCCTCGTAGAGCTTCTGGCTGAACGATTGCAACGCCGTCGACAGCTTCTCGTGCGCGGCACGGATGGCCGCGACGTCGTTGCCGGCGAGTGCCGTCCTGACCTCGGCGATCGGCTCGTTGATCGCCGCCTTGTCGTCGTCGGAGACCTTGTCGGCGTTGTCGCGCAGCACCTTCTCGCCCTGGTAGACGAGCGAGTCGGCGTTGTTGCGGACCTCCGCCTCCTCGCGGCGCTGACGGTCTTCCTCGGCGTGCGCCTCGGCGTCCTTGACCATCTGGTCGATGTCCTTCTTGTCGAGCGTGCTCTGCCCGGTGATGGTCATCGACTGCTCCTTGCTCGTGGCCCGGTCCTTCGCCGACACGTGGACGATGCCGTTCGCGTCGATGTCGAAGGTGACCTCGATCTGCGGCACACCACGCGGGGCGGGCGGCAGGTCGACGAGCTGGAACTTGCCCAGCGTCTTGTTGTACATCGCCATCTCGCGCTCGCCCTGCAGGACGTGGATCTCCACGCTCGGCTGCATGTCGTCCGCGGTGGTGAACACCTCGGTGCGCTTGGTGGGGATGGTGGTGTTGCGCTCGATGAGCTTGGTCATCACGCCGCCCTTGGTCTCGATGCCGAGGCTCAGCGGGGTGACGTCCAGCAGCAGCACGTCCTTCACGTCGCCGCGCAGCACGCCGGCCTGGATGGCGGCGCCGACCGCGACCACCTCGTCCGGGTTGACCGTCTTGTTCGGCTCCTTGCCGGTGAGCTTGACGACCAGGTCGGTGACCGCCGGCATGCGGGTGGAACCGCCGACGAGGATGACGTGGTTGAGGTCGCCCTTGGCGATGCCCGCGTCCTTCAGCGCCTGCTCGAACGGGATCCGGCAGCGCTCGATGAGGTCCGCCGTCATCTCCTGGAACTTGGCCCGGCTGAGCGACTCGTCGAGGTGCAGCGGCCCATCGGCCGTGGCGGTGATGAACGGCAGGTTGATCTGCGTCTGCTGGACCTGGCTGAGCTCGATCTTGGCCTTCTCGGCAGCCTCCTTGAGCCGCTGCGCCGCCATGCGGTCGTTGGCCAGGTCGACGCCGTGGGCGCTCTTGAACTGCTGCACCAGCCAGTCGATGATCCGCTGGTCCCAGTCGTCACCACCGAGGTGCGTGTCGCCGTGGGTGCTCTTCACCTCGAACACGCCGTCGCCGATCTCCAGCACCGACACGTCGAACGTGCCGCCGCCGAGGTCGAACACCAGGACCTTCTCGTCCTCAGCGCCCTTGTCCAGCCCGTAGGCCAGCGCGGCGGCGGTGGGCTCGTTGATGATCCGCAGCACCTCGAGGCCGGCGATCTGCCCGGCCTCCTTGGTGGCGGTGCGCTGCGCGTCGTCGAAGTACGCCGGCACGGTGATGACGGCCTGGCTGACGGTCTGGCCGAGGAACGCTTCCGCGTCCCGCTTCAGCTTCATCAGGGTGCGCGCGCTGATCTCCTGCGGGGTGTACTTCTTGCCGTCGACGTCGTCGCTCTTCCAGCCCTCGCCCATGT
>JAODBQ010000145.1 GCA_025464045.1 Ilumatobacteraceae bacterium | reverse complement strand
AGGCGATGGTGCGCCCGGAGTCGTCGTCGATGACCTGCAGGTTGAGGTGCTTGTTGGAACGGAACACGGCCAGGCGCGGACGAACCGCGGTGCCGTGGATCTTCTTGCGCACTCGACGGTGACGGGTGATCCGTCCGGCGCGGCGCTTGCTGGCGATGTTGCTCATGAGGTGCTCACTTCTTGCCGGTTCTGCCGGGGTGTGTCGTGCCGGTTCACTTCTTGCCGGTCTTGCCGGCCTTGCGCAGGACCTTCTCACCGAGGTAGCGCACGCCCTTGCCCTTGTAGGGCTCCGGCTTGCGCACGGCCCGGATGTTGGCCGCGATCTGGCCGACGAGCTCCTTGTCGATGCCACGGACGATCACCCGTGTCTGCGACGGGCACTCGAAGGTGATCCCATCCGGGGCGTTCATCAGCACCGGGTGGCTGAACCCGAGGGCGAGGCGCAGGGTGCCGGGGTTGAGGGCCTCGGCGCGGTAGCCGACGCCGATGATCTCGAGCTCCTTGGCGAAGCCGTCGGTGACGCCGACGACCATGTTCGAGACGAGCGAGCGGCTCAGGCCGTGGAGGGCGCGGTTGTCGCGCTCGTCGTCAGGCCGCTCGACGAGCAGGTTGCCCTCGTCGCGACGGATGGTGATCGCACCGGGGATGGTGCGGCTGAGGGTGCCCTTCGGCCCCTTGACGACGACGTCGGGGCCGTCGATGGTGACGTCGACCGCGCTGGGCACGGGGATGGGGGTCTTGCCGATGCGTGACATGGTGCTCCGTTACCAGACGTAGCAGAGGACTTCGCCGCCGACCTTGCGCTGACGCGCTTCACGGTCGGTCATCAGTCCCTGGCTGGTGGACAGGACGGCCACTCCGAGGCCACCGAGGACGCGCGGGACGGCGTCGCTCTGGCGATAGACCCGTAGGCCCGGGGTGGAGATGCGGCGCAGACCGGCGATGGTGCGGGCACGATCGGGCGAGTACTTCATCGCGATCGTGAGCACGTCGCCGGGTCCCTTGGTGGACGGGGTGACGTTGAAGCCGCTGATGTAACCCTCCTTGTGGAGGATCGCAGCCAGGGCCACCTTCTGCTTGGACGAGGGCATGCGGACCTCATCGTGCATCGCCGTGTTGGCGTTGCGGATGCGGGTGAGCATGTCGGCAATGGGATCAGTGAGCATCGGGTCTCCTCACCAGCTCGCCTTGGTCATGCCAGGGATCTCGCCGGCGTGAGCCATCTCACGCAGGCAGATCCGGCAGAGCCCGAACTTGCGGAACACCGAACGCGCCCGACCGCAACGCCGGCAGCGGGTGTAGCCGCGCACCTTGTACTTCGGCGTGGCGTTCGACTTGTTGATCAACGACTTCTTGGCCATGTCGATGCTCCGTTACTTCTTCTTCTTCGCTGCCGAGGCAGGGGCGCGGTTGCCGCCCCGCTGGGGGCCACGACGCTTCTTGGTCTGGGTGGGTTGCGGGCCGGCTTCGTCGCCGCGCTTGAACGGGAACCCGAACGCATCGAGCAGGGCCTTGCCCTGTTCGTTGGTGACGGCGGACGTGACGATGGTGATGTCCATGCCACGGGGGGCGTCGACGCGGTCGTACTCGATCTCCGGGAACACGGTCTGCTCGTTGAGACCGAAGGTGTAGTTGCCCCGACCGTCCCAGCTGTGGGCCGGCAGGCCGCGGAAGTCGCGCATGCGCGGGATGGCGATGGCGATCAGGCGATCGAGGAACTCCCACATCCGGTCGCCGCGCAAGGTGACCTTGCAGCCGATCGACTGGCCCTCGCGGAGCTTGAAGCCGGCGATCGAGGTCTTCGCCTTGGTGATGATCGGCTTCTGGCCGCTGATCGCGGTGAGGTCGCGTACCGCACCTTCGAGCAGCGACGGCTGCTGGGTGGCACGGCCGACGCCCATGTTGATGACGATCTTCTCGAGGCGCGGCACCTGCATCACGTTGGGCAGGCCGAGCTGATCCTTCAGCGCGCCCTTCACCTGGTCGTGGTACTTCTGCTTGAGGCGGGGGACCTCGATGGTGGCGGTGTCGGTCATGAGATCACCTCGCCGGAGCGCTTGGCGATGCGCACCTTGGTGCCGTTCTGGAACTGGTAGCCGACGCGGGTGGGCTTGCCCTTGTGGACGAGCATCACGTTGCTGGCGTGGATGGGCATGTCGCGATCGATGATCCCGCCCTGCTGGTTGACGCGGTTCGGCTTGGAGTGCTTCTTGACCCGGTTCACGCCGTTGACGATCACCTTGTTGTCATCGGGGAAGACGTGGACGATCTCGCCCTCGGTGCCCTTGTCCTTGCCGGCGATCACCACGACGGTGTCGCCCTTCTTCAGCTTCATGTCACAGCACCTCCGGCGCCAACGAGACGATCCGCATGAACCGCTTGTCGCGCAGCTCGCGGCCCACTGGGCCGAAGATGCGCGTGCCGCGCGGCGTGAGATCGTCCTTGATGATGACGGCAGCGTTCTCGTCGAAGCGGATGTAGCTGCCGTCGGCGCGCCGCTTCTCCTTCTTGGTCCGCACGACGACGCACTTGACGACGTCGCCCTTCTTCACCCCGGCACCCGGGATGGCGTCCTTGACGGTGGCGACGAAGATGTCGCCGATCGAGGCGTAGCGACGGCGGGTGCCGCCGAGCACCTTGATGCACAGCACTTCTTTGGCGCCGCTGTTGTCGGCCACCCGCAGCCGTGACTCCTGCTGGATCATCGGAGCACCTCCGCTGATCCGAGGCTCACGTCGTTCGCCTGCTGGATCGCCGCGCAGAGGTTTCGTTCGCTGCGCGCACTGTGTTCGGTTCGTTCGCTGCGCTCACTGTGTGCCGTGTTGGTTCGTTCGCTCACTTGGCACGCTCCAGGACTTCGACGAGGCGCCAGTTCTTGGACTTGCTGAGCGGGCGGGTCTCCATGACGCGGACGCGGTCGCCGATGTTGGCGTCGTTGGTCTCGTCGTGGGCGTAGAGCTTCTTGGTGCGCAGCACGAACTTGTCGTACTTCGCGTGGCGGACGCGCTCGATGACGGCGACGACGGCGGTCTTCTCCATCTTGTTGGAGACCACGAGGCCTTCGCGCACCTTGCGCGCGTTGCGCGGGGTGGGCTCGCTCGCCTCGGTTGTGGTGTTCTCGGTATCGGCCATGGTCACTTCGCAGACTCGGCGGCAGCGATCTCTCGCTGGCGGATGTAGGTGTTGATGCGCCCGATCTGACGGCGCACCGTGCGGATCTCGGCGTTGTTGTCGAGCGCCCCGGTGGCGTTGCGGAAGCGCAGGTTGAGCGCCTCCTGCTTGGTGGCGCGGAGCTCCTCGATGAGGGACGTGAGGTCCATCTCCTTGAGCTCGGTGTTGGTGCGGGCCATCAGTAGACCTCCTCACGGGTGATGACGCGGGCCTTGATCGGCAGCTTCTGGACGGCCTTGTTCATCGCCGCCTTGGCGACTTCCTCGTTCGGGAACGAGAGCTCGAACAGGATCCGGCCAGGGCGCACGACGGCGACCCAGAACTCGGGGTTGCCCTTGCCGGAACCCATGCGGGTCTCGGCCGGCTTCTTGGTGACGGGCTTGTCCGGGAAGACGTTGATCCAGACCTTGCCGCCACGCTTGATGGCGCGGGTCATGGCGATGCGGGCCGCCTCGATCTGGCGGGCGGAGAGCCAGCCGGGCTCGAGCGCCTGGATGCCGTACTCACCGAAGGACAGCGTGTCGCCGCCCTTCGTCAGTCCGTTCATCCGGCCGCGGTGGTGCTTGCGGTGGGCAACCTTGCGGGGCATCAACATCGGTCAGTCCTCCCCACGGAAGTGCGGTGCCTCGGAACCGGCGTGGGTCCGGCGAGCGATCTCTTCTTCTTCGTCGAGCAACTTCTCGAGCTCCGGATCGGCTTCCTTGACGAGCGGGGAGGCCTCGACGTCGCCGCCCTCGGGGCGACGCGCGGTGGACGACACGACACGACGGGGCGCGCCCTGGCCGGACGTCTCGCCGACGGCCATGGCCGCCTCGCGGGAGATCTTGTCGTCGTTGGCGGCCTTGTAGGGGACGATGTCGCCCTTGTAGATCCACACCTTGACGCCGACGCGGCCACTCGAGGTGCGGGCCTCGCGCATGCCGTAGTCGATGTCGGCGCGCAGCGTGTGCAGCGGCACCCGGCCTTCGCGGTACCACTCGGTGCGGCTCATCTCGGCGCCACCGAGGCGGCCCGAGCACTGGACCCGGATCCCGAGCGCGCCGGCCTTCTGGGCGTTCTGCACGGCACGCTTCATCGCCCGGCGGAAGGCGATGCGGTTGACCAGCTGGTCGGCGACGCCCTGGGCGATCAGCGCGGCGTCGAGCTCGGGGCTCTTGATCTCGACGATGTTCAGCTGGACCTTCGGGTTGCCAGTGATCTGCGTGAGCAGTGCACGGAGCTCGTCGGCCTGGGCCCCACGACGGCCGATGACGATGCCGGGACGGGCGGTGTGGATGTCGACGCGGACCTTGTCACGGGTGCGCTCGATCTCGATGCGGCTGACAGCAGCGCTCTCGAGCTTGGACATCAGCGCGCGGCGGATCTTCCAGTCCTCGGTGAGGTAGTGCTTGTAGTCGCGCTCGCTGAACCAGCGGCTCTTCCAGTCGGTCGTGACACCGAGACGGAAGCCGTAGGGATTGATCTTCTGGCCCATGTTAATTGTCCTCCTTGGCGTCCGCTGCGCTTTCGCCGGCGTCGGACTGCGGCTCGTCGCCGCCGGCACCGGACTCCGCTGCGGTGTTCACCGCGGCATCGTTCGTCACGGCGTCCTCGTCAGTGGTGGTCTCGGTCCTGGGCTCGTCGGCGCCGGCGATGCCAGTGTCATCTGCCGTCTCGATGGCATCCGTCTCGATCGCGTCGGTGTCGGGCTGGTCGAGCGTCGACTCGTCGTCGGTGGGTTCGACGTAGCCCTCGTCGCCGGCCTTGAGGCCTGCGGCGCGCTGGCGGCTGCGCTCGACACGAGCGCGACGCGAGGACGCCGGGGTGGCGGTGGAGGTACGACGGCGACGGCCGGCGGCGGTGCGGCGGGCCTCACGGGCCTGCACGACCTCGAGACGATCGTCGTCGAGCACGCCGAGCACGATCGTGATGTGCGTGGTGCGCTTGAAGATCTTGCCGGCGCGCCCACGGGCACGGGGGGTGAAGCGCTTCAGCGTCGGGCCCTCGTCGGCGAAGCACGCCTTGACGAACAGGGTCTCCGGGTCGAGCTCGTCGTTGTGCTGCGCGTTGGCGACCGCGCTGGCGAGCACCTTGCGGATCGTCACGCTGACGCTGCGATCGGTGTACTGCAGCACCTCGTCCGCCCGCCGCACCGGCAGGCCGCGGATGAGGTTGAGCACCTCACGCGCCTTGGACGACGATGAGTGGATGTACTTCGCGGACGCCTTCGTCCCGGAGCGCTCTCCGGCGACGAAGTTCGCCTCGTTCAACTTCGGCCCGGTCATGACTGCCCCCTGCGGGTCGCGTCATGCCCGTGCCGCGTCGCGGCACCGACTGTGACGTCATGAACTTCGCTGCGCGCGTCCATCAGCGCCGACCCTTCGTGTTCTTCTCTTGTCCGGCGTGGTAGCGGAACGTTCGCGTCGGGCTGAACTCACCGAGCTTGTGTCCGACCATGCTCTCGGTGACGTACACCGGCACGTGCTTGCGGCCGTCGTGGACGGCGATGGTGTGCCCGACCATGTCGGGGATGATCGTGCTGCGCCGGCTCCAGGTCTTGATCACCTTGCGCTCGCCGGCCGAGTTCTGTGCGTCGACCTTCTTGAGCAGGTGGTCGTCGACGAACGGGCCCTTCTTC
>JAODBQ010000081.1 GCA_025464045.1 Ilumatobacteraceae bacterium | reverse complement strand
GATCAGCTTCGGCGGAGCACGCCGGGCCGTCTTCGCCCTGGACCACGCGGCCGACGCCGACGGCGCGAACGGTCCCGTCGTCATCGCCGGCGACCTCAACCTCTCCGATCGGACGAGCGGCTACCGCCGGCTCGCCGCGGGCCGGCTCGACGCGTCGCGCACGGGCTGGGCGGACGCGACCTTCCACGGCTCGACGACGTGGTCGTTGATGCTGCTGCGCATCGACCACATCTTCGTGCCCTCGCGCTGGTGCGCAGCACGCGCGTCGTCGTTCCATCTGCGTGGGTCCGACCACGACGGCGTCCAGGCGTCCATCGGGCACTGCCCCGACGCCGGGCCCTGACGCGACCGAGCGCCCCGCCGTGCCGGTCGCACAGCGGAGCGCTCCTGGCGCGACGCCGGATCAGGAACCGGTCGTGAAGCTCCACGACGTCGGGTTGATCGCGTTCGTGACGGCGTCCTTGATGTTGCTCGTCAGCGTGGCGGTGTACTTCGTGTTGGCCGCCAGCGGAGTGCTGGGGACGAGCGTCGCGGTCATCGTCGATGCGTTGTAGGTGATGCTCGCCGGCACCGCTGCCCCAGCGGCGGTCTTCAGGCTGAAGTTGCCGGTGACACCGGTGATCGCCTCGCTGAAGGTCGCCGTGACCGCCGTGGTGCGGCTGACCGCCGTGGCGCTGCTCGCCGGTCCCATGGTCGTCACGACCGGGCGCGGCCCGGTCGAGAACGTCCAGGACGTCGTCGTGATCGGGTTGCCGGAGACGTCCTTGATGGCGGACGTCAGCGTCGCCGTGTACCTCGTGTCGGCCAGCAGCACCACGCTCGGGTCGAGGGTGGCGATCGAGGTCGTGGCCGTCGATGCGTAGCTGACGACGGCCGGGACGACCTCGCCGGTGTTCTTGTTCTTCAACGAGAACGAGCTGCCGTCCACACCGACCACCTGCTCGTTGAAGCTCGCCAGCAGGTTGGCCTTGTCCTGCGGGAAGACGGTGCAGCCGAGCTGGCACGGGTTCGTCGTGAAGCCGGGGGCGGTCGTGTCGGCGACGTTGTTCACCGTCACCACGACGGGGGCCGAGGCGCCCATGTTGCCGGCGTTGTCGCGGCCCACCGCGGTGAGCGTGTGCGAGCCGTTGGCGACGAGGAAGGAGTTCCACGAGGCCGTGTAGGGGGCTGTGGTGTCCTCCGGGCCGAGGTTCTGGCCGTCCATCCTGAACTGCACCCCCAGGACACCCTTGGCGTCGGTCGCACTTGCGGGCACGTTGACGGCGGAGCCGCTCACGGACGCACCGGCGGCCGGTGAGGTGATCCCGACGGACGGGGCGGTGACGTCAGCCGTCGTCGTGTCGTACGCCCACGCGGCGACCCAGTCGATCTGGACGTTGCCGGCCACCGACGGGTCCGGCGGGGCGGTGAGGAACATGTCGGTCTCGGTCTGCAGCACCCAATGCATCGCCGTGTCCGGGATCCGCTCCTGGGTGCGGCCGATCTCGACGCCGTCGAGCTTGTACACGACGAGGTTCGGCGACCACTCGATGACCGCGGTGTGCCATGCCGACAGATCGACGTTGCGGACGAACGACGCCTGGTCGTTGCCGGTCTGGAGGTTGTCGGTGCGGTGCATGAACGCCCACACGGTCGTGGAGTCGAGGTTCGTCTCCGGGAAGTCGATCTCGCCGTCCTGGACGTTCTGCCCGCTGTCGGGCCACAGCATCCAGGCCATCTTGTATCCGTCGAGCGGGTCCGTTCGGAAGCGCAACGCGTACCGCCCGTACAGCTGACCGGTGGTCCCGTTCGCCGTCAACTTCGGCTGGATCGCCGAGATCATCGCCGTGTTGCCCTCGGTGTGGACGTACTGGGTGAGCATGCCGTCGGCGATGCTGTCGACCTTGAGCGGCGTGTTGACCCCGTACCCGGTCGTGTCCTTCCAGGGCGACGGATACGCCGTCCACTTCGACGACACGGCCGCGGGGAAGCTGCCGACCGGCACCGGCGTGGTGAAGTCGTCGGTGAAGATCTGACGCCAACCGGGAAGGTTGCCGACGGGCATCTCCTCGCCGGACGGGGCGACCGTCGGTCGGAGCACCGGTGCCTCCGAGGCCTGGATGGCGGTCGTGGTCGCATGTCCGGTCACCGTCGCGCCGTCCGAGCTGATCTGCGTCGCGGCGACGACCGCCGCGGCGAGGACGAGAGCGGACAGGAGGAGACGTGTGTGGCGCATAACGAGGCATCGGCGCACGTACAGCCCAATTTCAGGGCATTAGGGCCCCACTTGCTCGCGGTGTCGGCGTGCCGTCGGTCACGCCCGAATGCACCACGCGGCTGGAGACCTCGCGCTTCGCGCGAACGCGATCAAGCTTGTCTCAAGAACGACCGCGGCGCTCATTCTCGATTTCGTCTGGCCGATACTTACTGATGATCCATATGGGCATCCGACCACGGCGCATCGTCCCCGCGCTGCTCCTGGTCGGCCTGCTCGCGTCCGCAGGTCGCGACGGCGTGGCCCGCGCCCAGCAGATCCGCCCGGATCCCCCCGTCGATCCCATCGAGACGATCACCCATGTCACCCAGACGGGAGGGAGCGGAAGCGTGACGTACAAGCCGGCGAAGCGCAACGCCACGGATCCGTCCGGCGATGCGATGCCCATCGGCAACCTGCCCGGATGGCGCCAGACGAGCGCCGAAGACTTCGACACGCCCGTACCGCTGGGCAGCTTCCCGACGGCGGTGGCGGCCCAGTGGACCGCGTACCCGTCGCCGTGGAAGGACACCGCCAAGCGCGGGACGTACTCGCCGCTGAAGGTCGTCGAGGTCAACAACGGCATCCTCAGCGAGCACATCCGCACCGAGAACGGCGTGCCGCTCGTCGCCGCGATCATGCCCAAGCTCAACGCCGGCGGGCCGGGCTCGGGGATGCTCTACGGGCGGTTCGCGGTGCGGTTCCGCTCCGATCCGCTCCCCGGCTACTCCATCGCCTGGCTGCTGTGGCCCGACTCGGGGGTCTGGCCGCGTGACGGCGAGATCGACTTCCCCGAGATGGCGCTGGACAGCCGATCGGTCGGTGGGTACGTCCATCACCAGAACGCGTCCAGCGGCGACGACAAGACCGCCTTCATGTTCCCCGCCGACATCACCGACTGGCACACCGCGGTCATCGAGTGGTCGCCCGATCTCGTGGTGTTCCAGCTCGACGGCGTCGAGGTCGGACGGGCCACGACAGCCATCGCCAACACCCCCATGCACTGGGTCCTGCAGACCGAGACCGTCCTGCGCACGCCCGCACCCCCGGATCCCTCCGTCGCCGGCGACGTCCAGATCGACTGGGTCGCCGCCTGGGCCTACGACCCCACCGTCTCCTAGGCGTCGTGAGGCGTTGTGGGCATGAGGCGAGGTGGTCGCCATCATCGACTGGGAGAGATCGGGTGACTGTCGGACGGACGACAGGCGAACACGTCACGACATCAGATGGCACCTGACTTGAATTCCGTGTGCGGGCGTGCATTGTTCGTGGCGAGCGTGTCAACATCGCGTTCGGCCCTTTCGTCCCACACGCCGCGCCTATCCTGAGGGTTTCGCCTGCATGGACGAATCGCCAACACTTCGATTATCTGATCCCACGCATCGCCAGGCCGATGTCGCCGAGTTGCCGTTCACGCACCGCTTCCCGAAGGAGTCGTGCGACACGAGGCGCTGACGTGGATGCTCAACGTCAGCCCCGACCTGCCGGCACCAGCGCCAGGCTCGGCGGCGCAGCGATCAGCCCGAGCCGGCGGTGTGGAGGACTCCGGCGGCGGCGCGGTGCCCGGCCGCGCAGGCGAGCTCCAACGTCTCGCCGCGCTGCATCGCCGCGAGTGCCGCCCCGGCGAAGGCGTCGCCGGCACCGGTCGTGTCGCGGACGTCGTCGACGTGTTCGGCGGGGACCTCGCTGGTCGTACCGTCGGGTCGCACGATCGTTGCCGGCCCGCCGCCGTTCTTGACGACGGTCGTCCAGGGCGGACGGCGTTCGCTGACCGGGGCGAGGGCGGCGGCCTCGTCGACGTTGGCGAACACGACGGCCGGCGACAAGCGCTCGAGCATCGCCAGCAACGGCGTCACGCCGAGGGCATGAACGACCGACGTCGCCGAGAGGTCCACCGTCACGATGCCGCCCGCGGCGCGCACGGTGGCGGCGGCGTCGTCGATCGCCGACCACGCCGACGATGTCAGCAGGCCGTAGGACGGCACGTGCAGCAGCTCGGTGTCCGCCAGCCACCGAGGATCGACCGGCCCGAGCTCCCCGGCGGCGCTCCGGAAGGGGAACATCGTGCGCTGGGCAGACGGATCGACGATGACGACGACCGACCCGGTCACCCCATGACGCTGCACACGAACCTGGACACCGAGCTGATCGAGCTGATCGGTGAGCACGTACCCGGTCGGATCGTCGCCGACGCGCCCGACGAAGCGGGCGCGGCCGCCGGCATTGGCCACCGCGGCGGCGACGTTCGCCGCGCTCCCGCCGCGAGACCGGGTGATCGTGGCCGCGTTGTCGGTGCCCACGACCGGAGGACCATCGATCCAGGCGACGATGTCCTCCAGCAGATCACCGACCACCGTGACCCAACCGCGAGTCGGCGCGCCCATCGCCGCTCACCGTACCGCCGTGCCGTCCCGGCCCTCCCGTCCGCGTCCGTCGAGGTCGTCCCTCGCCCCGCCGCGCGAGAGGTGCACGCTGCACCCGCCGCATCTCCTGCCTCGAACCGGCCACGGCCAACTGGCTGGCCGGCCGGCCGAGTCAGGGGAGGCAGCCGGCGTGGGCGAGGGCGAGGCGGACGAGCCGATCTTGGCCGCCGGTCATCTCGCGGCGGACGCGGTCGCTGATGGCTTCGTGGGGTGTGAACCAGCTGAGGTCCAGCGCTTCCTGGGTCGGCTGGCAGTCGCCGGCGACGGGCACGAGGAACGCCAGGCTGACCGCATGGTGCCGTGGATCGTGGAAGCCGCTGACCTCGGGCGACGGGAAGTACTCGGCGATCGTGAACGGCGCCGCGGCCGGCGGGATGTTCGGCAGCGCGACCGGTCCGAGGTCCTTCTCCAGGTGGCGGAGCAGCGCGTCGCGGATCCGCTCGCCGAACAGCACCCGGCCGGAC
>JAODBQ010000076.1 GCA_025464045.1 Ilumatobacteraceae bacterium | reverse complement strand
ATCCGGCCGTTCCTCAACCCGCAGAAGCCGCTCGGCGACTACGACAAGGACCTCACCGAGTTCCGCCAGATCCGCGAGGAGCAGATGGGCCTGCCACCGGTCCCACCGACGATCGTGCTGTTCGGCTACTGCGCCGAGACGCAGGAGCAGGCGATCGCGGATGCGACCCGCTACTCGGGCGAGTACCACCAGTCGGCGCTCACGCACTACGAGTTCGGCGGCGATCACCTCGCCAAGTTGAAGACCTATGCGCACTACGCGGCCCGAGCCGACGCTGCGCAGGGCGAGACCAAGCCGCAGGAGCTGTTCTACGTCGACCAGATCGTTGGCACGCCCGACGAGTGCATCCGTCGCATCGAGCACGTGAAGGACAAGTACGGGTGCGAGGAGGTGATCATGCAGGTCATCTATGGCGGCATGCCGCTCGACGTGGCCGAGAAGAGCATCCAGCTGTTCGGTCGCGAGGTGCTGCCGGCGGTCCACGGGATGAGCGTTCCGGCGATGGCAGGTTGATCCTCGGGACCACCCGATCGGAGGCTGAGGCATTCACTGATGTCCAGCAGCGTGCTGCTAGCGTCTGCGCCGCGTGGCGGAAGTAGGTGATGGGTTCATTCCGCGACAAGGCAGGCAGCCCTATGAGTCGCTTCGCGTGAAGCGCCCAGTACGTCAACTGAAGCGCTCCGAGTCGATCGCCAGGGCGCTCGTCGATCGGATCACGTCGTCGCACATGCGCGACGGTGATTCGCTCGAATCCGAAGTCGTGATGATGGACGAGCTGAACACTGGTCGCGGCTCGCTGCGCGAGGCCTTCCGCATCCTCGAGCTGAGCGGCGTGCTCGAGGTGCGGACCGGCCCGAGCGGCGGCCCGATCGTCCGCGACCCGGACATCAGCCACTACGCCGGCATGTGGTCGCTGTTCCTGCGGATGAACGGCGGGACCTACCGCGAGCTGATGGAGGCGAACATCGTTGTCGAGCCGCCGATCGCCGCGATCGGCGCGACGCGACGCGATGCCGACCGCATCGCCGCGCTGCGCGCAGCGGTGGACCTCGAGGCGTCCATCCCCGCGAACGACGGCCACGCGTACATGGCCGCGAACGCGGCGTTCCACGACGCCGTGGCCTGGCTCGGCGACAACCGGGCGCTGTACCTGTACCTGCGCGGCAACCACTGGATCACGTCGATCCTGTTCGGTGAGGTCGTCGCCGTCGGCGAGGTGCAGGGCGAGGTCCTCGCGGCACACCGCAGCGTGCTGAAGGCGGTCGCCGAGGGCAACGCCAAGCGTGCCGAGTCGGTGCTCCGCCAGCACCTCGAACTGAGCCTCGCGTACTGCGCGCGCAAGTTCGGCTCGTTGCTCGACCAGCCCGTCCGCTGGCACTGACCGACGGACGAGCGGATGATCCGTCGTCACCCGTTGACAGGTGGATTCAGGCGACCTAATCTCTTGGTCAGACTGTCGGAGGCTCGTCTCGTGGGGGGACCTCGTCGGCCGCACTGAGCCATGCTCTGCGCCGTCGTCCGACGAGAGGAGACGCAAATGGGTGAGCTCAGCGGACGGGTCGCGTTGGTGACCGGCGCCGGTCGTGGACAGGGGCGGGCCCACGCGGTCGCGCTCGCCGACGCCAGCGCCGACGTCGTCGCGGTGGACATCTGCCGCGACGTCGCATCGATCCACTACCCGATGTCCACCGAGAACGATCTCGCCGAGACCGTGCAGCTCGTCGAGAAGTCCGGTCGCCGCGCGATCGGGATCACCGCCGACGTGCGCGACAGCGCGGCGATGGAAGCAGCGGCGGCGCGGGCGATCGCCGAGCTCGGTGGCCTCGACATCGCGATCGCCAACGCCGGGATCTGCGGCTTCAACCCGATGACGGAGCTGCGCCGCGACCAATGGGACGACATGCTCGCCATCAACCTGACCGGCGTCTTCAACACGTTCCGCGCAGTCGTCCCGCACATGGTCGAGCGCGGCGCCGGCCGGTTGGTGGCGACCTCGTCGGGCGCCGGCAAGTCGGGCCTGCCCAACCTCGCCCACTACTCGGCGACGAAGTGGGGTGTGATCGGCTTCGTCAAGTCGGTCGCGCTGGAGCTGGCGCAGACGGGGATCACGGCCAACGTCGTCTGCCCGGCCACGGTGGACACGCCGATGGTGCACAACGCGCCGCTCTACTCGATCTTCGCACCCGACGTCGCCGAGCCCGATCGCGAGACCGTGCGGCCGATGTACGCGGCGATGAACCCGATGCGCGTCCCCTGGATCGACCCCGAGGACGTCACCCACGCGGTGATGTTCCTCGTGTCCGACAAGGCCCGCTACATCTCCGGTGAGACCATCGAGATCTCCGCAGCCGGCAGCGCGCAGCGATGAGGACGTACGTGACGAACCGAGGGGGACCGGCATGTTGATCGGCGCCAACCTGATCACCAACGACACCACGCTGTCGATCCTCGATGTCGCACCGATGGTCGAGGCCGCGGGGCTCGAGTCGATCTTCCAGGGCGAGCATTCGCACATCCCGACGAACACGCGCTACCCCGCGACGGCGGATGGATCGGTCCCCGAGTTCTACAAGCGCTTCCCCGACCTGTTCGTGACGATGGCGGCTGCGGCCGCGGTGACGACGACGCTGCGCCTCGGGACCGGCGTGGTCCTCGTCGCCGAGCACCAGGCGCTCCGGCTCGCCAAGGCGGTGGCGTCGCTCGACGCGCTGTCGGGTGGTCGTGTCCTGTTCGGTGTCGGCTACGGGTGGAACGCGCCGGAGTGGACCAACAACGGCGTCGATCCGGCCAGGCCGCGCGCGGTGTTCCGCGAGAAGCTCGCGGTGATCTCCGAGCTGTGGGCGAAGGAGGTCGTCGAGCACCACGGCACGGCCGAGTCGTTCACGCCGTCGTGGTCGTACCCGAAGCCGGTGCAGACGTCGTCGCGACGGCCCGGTCCGCCCGTCCTGCTCGGCTCCAGCGCGACGGACCGTGCCTTCGAAGACGTGGTCGAGCTGTGCGACGGTTGGTACCCGTTGGCCGGACCGACCCTCCTCCAGGACGCCGCACGACTGCGTCGGCTCGCCGCCGGCCGTGGAGTGCAGACGAGCATCAGCGCGTGTGAGATGGCCGGCCAGGTGCAGGGAGCGCCGTGGTACTCCGAGGACGCCGACGCGCGGAGCCGCCTGTTCGACGCCGCTCGGCAGTGGGCCGACGGCGGCATCGACCGCGTGATGGTCGGGGTGCCCGTCGACAGTCGCGGCCGTCTCGAGGCGGCGCTCGGGGTGCTCGCCGAACTGCAGGACGAGGTCGGGAACACATCGACGGACACGAACGTCGCCGGTCGGCAACCCGTGCCGCACGGCTGAGGAACCGGGAGAGACGACATGGAGATCGACGACTCGTTGCAGGCCCACGTCGAGGAGACGCGCCAGTTCAACGCCGCGTACGCGCAAGCCATGGCAGCGCAACCGCTCGGCTTCGCGACGGCGGAGGACGCGTTGCGCACCCGTGCGGCGCTCGATGCCGTCGTACCGCCACTCCCCCCCGACGCGCTGCAACCGGAGATCGTCGAGGTGGGCGCGGCCGGTGCGCAGGTGACCCTGCGGGTCTTCCGGCCGGAGCGCATCGACGGCGTGTGCGTCCAGTTCCACATGGGTGCGTGGATCATCGGCTCGGCACGTGCGGGTGATGCGCGCAGCGCAGCGATCGCACAGCAGTGCAACGTCGCCGTCGTCAGCGTCGAGTACCGGTTGGTGCCGGAGTCGTTGCCGCCGGCGCAGCTCGAGGACGCCTTGGCCGCCATCGACTGGGTGCGGAGGGACGCCGACCTGGCCGACAAGCCGGTCGTGCTGATCGGCGAGTCGGCCGGCGCGACGCTGGCGGTGCTGAGCCTCGTGGCCCTGCGTGAGCGCGGCGAGCTCGGCGACGACATCGTCGGCACGGTGCTCTCGTACGGCCTGTACGACGTGTCCGGCGGACCGAGCCAGCGGCTGGACGTTGCCGCGCGGGCGGTCTTCGACGACGCCCAGTCGCTGGTCTATCCCGGCCTGGGCCTGGACGACCGCCGCGCGGCGCACATCTCACCGCTGTACGCCGATCTCGCTGCGCTGCCGCCGGCGTTGCTCAGCGTCGGCACCGCCGACGCACTGCTGGACGACACGCTGTTCATGTACGAGCGCTGGACCGCCGCCGGCAACGATGCCCAGCTGGAGGTCTACCCCGAGTCGTTCCACGGCTTCGACACGTTCCCGACGGAGATGGCCGCCGAGGCACATCGTCGGATCGACCGGTTCATCGTCGCCCGCGTCGCCGGCGCCGGTGTGCCTGCCCAAGTGCGGTCGAGCCGCTGATGCCCGACGAGCCGCGAGTGCTGCGTCCGTTCGCCGGCATGCGCGTGCTCGATCTCGTCGCCCCCGTCAGCACGTTCTGCTCGCGAGTGCTCGCCGGCTACGGCGCCGAGGTGCTGCGCGTCGAGCTGCCCCGTTCGGCGGCCGACGCGCCGCGGGCTCACCCGGCCGCCGGCGACGATGCGCACGCGGCCCTCCTCGACGGTTGGTACTCGGCGGGCGCCCGGCGCATCGAGCTCGACTTCACGTCCGAGGCGGCGATCGCGGTCCTCGGTGAGCTGGCGAGCACCGTCGACGTCGTCGTGGCCTCGCCCTCGGGGCCCACGCCGGTCGCGGGCTTCGTTGCCGACCCGCTCGGGCTGACGTGGTGCCCCGAGTCCACCATCGTCTGCCTCCTGACAGCGTTCGGAGCAACGGGTCCGCTGCGCGACTGGCGGGCCACCCCGTTCACCGCCCATGCGATGAGCGGCCTGATGTTCCCGGTGGGCCCGGAGGCCGGTCCGCCACTGGCGATGCCCGGTCGCCAGCACTGGGACGAGGCGGGGATCAGGGCGGCCATCTGCCTCGCCGCCGCGCTGCGCGACCGCGATCTCGCCGGCGGGCAGGTGCTCGACATCTCCGCGCACGAGGTGGCGGCCGGGCAAGACGATGTGATCCATCGCTTCGACGTCGCCGGCCTGGTGACTCAGCGCAGCGGCAACTTCGCGGTGCCGCCGAGCGGGGCGTGGACCGTGGCTGATGGACGGGTCGATCTCGCCGTGAACACGCCGGGGCACTGGGACGCGTTCGTCACCACGATGGGTTCGCCGGACGACCTGGCGAACGAGATGTGGCGCGACCGCGAGCTGCGCATCCGGCTCTACGACGTCCTCATCGAGCAGATCGAGCCGTACATGCGGGCACGCCACTGCGCCGAGCTCGTCGCCACCGGACAGGCCAACGGGCTCCCCTGCGCGGCGCTGAACACCCCCGAGCAGTTCGTCGCCGATCAACGCCGCGACGGCGCCCGCCACCCGCTCGGACGGCTCACCCACCCCGACCTCGGGACGTTCGACGTCCCCGGCCCGCCGATCCACGCCGAGCCGTGGTTCCACGCCGCGGAGCTGACCGCGGCGCGCCGGGGTGAGCACACCGCCGGCGTGCTCGTCGGCGAGCTCGGGCACACCGCCGACGAGCTGTGCCGATGGAAGGAGCAGGGGCTTGTCTGACCCACGGCCAGAGCACGAGCGCCGCCGCGGTCACGTGGGCGACGTCCGCGTGTTGACCTTCGGGGCGTTCGTCGCCGGCAACACCGCGGCGCTGCTCCTCGCTGAGCTCGGCATGGACGTGGTCAAGATCGAGTCGCACATCCGCCCCGAGGCGCTGCGCAACCGGTACTTCCTCGACCATCCCGACGTGCGCGAGCCGAGCGGCGTTCCCACCACAGCGCTCTACGGCGGGCTCGCACGCAGCGTGCGCAGCGCTGCCGTGGAGCTCAGCGCCGCGGGTGGACCAGAGGTGCTGCTGCGGCTCGCCGCGAACGCCGATGTGGTCATCGAGAACTTCCGCCCGCACGTGCTGGAGAAGTTCGGCTGCGGGTTCGCCGATCTCCACGCGGCCAACCCGCGCCTGACGCTGCTGTCGATCTCCGGCTACGGCCGCACCGGTCCGCGTGCGCACTACGCCGCCTACGCACCGAACATCAGCAACCACGTCGGGCTGACGTCCGCGTGGGGACACAGCCACGGCTACCACTTCGACTACGTCGCCGGCTACCACGGCGCGCTCGGCGTCATGGCCGCGCTCGCGGCGACCGAGCGCACCGGTCGCGGCGTCCACCTCGATCTCGCCCAGGTCGAGGCGGGGGCGACGGTGATGGCGCCGGTGCTGATCGACCACCTCGCCACCGGCGCGCCCTACGTTCGCCGCGACAACACCGTTCCCGGGTCGCTGCTCTCCGCGGTCGTGGCCTGCGCGGGGCACGACCGGTGGCTGGCGGTCGACATCGTCGACGACGCCGACCTCATCCGGCTGTGCAACGCGATCGGCCACGTGGTGGCGCCCGGCCCGATCGACGTCGGACGGGCGGACGCGGTCGGATCGGCGTTGGCGGCCTGGGCCGCGGAACGCACGCCGTACCAGGCGGCGCACGTGCTGCAGCACGCCGGTGTGGCGGCGGCGCCGGTGCAGAACGCCGAGGACCTGTCCCGGGACCCCCAGCTCCGCGCCCGGGGGTTCGTCATCGAGCTCGACCATCGCGACCTCGGGCGCATCGAGTACCCGGGCGCCGTCGAGCGCGCCGTACGGCCCGGCGCTGGGGTCAAGGGTCCGGTGCCGCGTCTCGGCGAGCACACCGTCGAGGTGCTCCAGGAGTGGGCAGACTTCGATGCCGAAGAGGTGGCGCGGCTCGCCGCGAGCGGCTCGATCTGGATCCCCTGACGGCGGTCAGAAGACGGCAAGCGGGTTCGCCGGGCTGCCCGTCGCACCGTGCTGGATCCCCTGACGGCGGTCAGAAGACGGCGAGCGGGTTCGCCGGGCTGCCAGTCGCACCGCGGAACCGCAGCGGGGCGAGCACGAACTGGAACTCCCAACGTTGCAGGAGCGCACAGTGCGCGGCGAGGGCATCGAGATCGCAGTTGTCGATCAGCCACAGGCCCATCGCCACGAGACCGACGGTGTGGATCGGCATCGAGAAGCCGGCGACGCCGGTCGGATGGACGTCCTGGGCCACGTCGGAGCCGAGCGCGGCGACGCCGTGGGCGTGCAGCCAGGGCAGGCACGAGGCGTGCAGGCCGGGTTGGTTGCCGCCGGTGTACCCGCTGCGCACGGCGCGCCGCCGGGCGGCCTCACCGGTGCGCACGAGGAGGACGTCGCCGCTCTCGAACGTGAGGCCGGCGCGGGCGAGTGCCTCGTCGAGGTGCTCGACGAGCACCGGTTGCCCAGGCTCCATGATGTCGACACCGAGCAGCGCGGGCACATCGACCAGCACACCGCGCGTGACGATCCCGCCCGACGCAGCGCGCACGTCGTTGCGGGTCGCTCCGTGGCGATCGTCGACGAGGCTGGCGGACACGCCGTTGTACATCTGCCCGTTCCAGAACACGTGGCTCGGCGCGTCGATGTGGGTGATCGTCATGCCGTGGTAGATCAGGCCGAGGAACTCGGCCGCGACGGACGTGTGCCCGTGGTCGGAGGCGCCGGCGCGCAGCGCGCCGTTGTCGTCGTGCTCGCGTTCCAACCCGGTGCCGATCATGTACCGCTGCGCGTTCGGGCCCTCGGGGCGGATGTCGTGGGCGCACGACACGACGGTGCCGTTCGTCGCCAGGGCGGCCGCGGCGCGACGGCGCTCCTCGGTGATGAGGTTGAGCGTGCCCATCTCGTCGTCGGGGCCCCAGCGGTGCCAGTTCGACAACGAGGTCATCCACTGCTCGACCTCGGCGGTGATGTCGATCACGCCGTCGCTCCGCCGGCAGCCGGCTCGCTCGTCGCGACGGTCCCGTCGCGGCGCAGGACGGCGCTCTCGTAGAGGGCGGCGATCGTCGCCTCGTCCATCCCGAGGAGCTCCGCCAGCACGTCGTCGTTGTCGGCGCCGAACCGGCCGAGCCGCGGTGGCGTCGCTGCCGGAGCGCCGGACAGCCGCCAGGGTGGGCTCGGCAGGGTGACGTCGTCGTCGCCGTCGACGTGGACGGTGACCACGGCCTCGCGCCGCACGGCCCACTCCGTGGACGGCACGTCGGCGACGGTGCGGATGCGGCCGACGGCGAGACCCTCCGCGTTCAACGCGGCCTCGACCTCGTCGATCCCGCCGCGTTCGAGCAGCGCGGACTGCAGCGTGGCGATGACCTCGGCGCGGCGCGATCGCCGCTCGCCCGACTCGTGGAACCGCGCGTCGTCGATCAGATCCGGACAACCGAAGGCGCGGCACAGCGCCCCGAACACCTGGCCGCTCACCGGGTTGCCCGCGCTGAAGGTCGCGCCGTCAGCCGTCGAGAAGATCGCCTGTGGCGTCGAACCGGACTTCGGCGGCTTCGTGCTGCTCAGCAACGTCGACGCGAACTCGTTCAGGAACAGCATCGAGTGGGCGAGCGAGATGTCGACGTGCTGGCCGCGTCCGGTGCGCTGGCGCTGGAGCAGTGCGGCCAGCATCGCGATCGTCGCATCCTTGGCGGCCGCGAGGTCGGCGATCGACATCGGGTCGTGCTCGATCTCGGCGGACCGGAGCTGGGCTGCGGTGTGCAGGTAGCCGGCTTCGCCGTGGACGAACGGCGCGTAGGCGCGACGGCCGCGCCACGACCCGGTCTGGCCGTATCCGGAGATCGACACGTAGACCAGACCCGGGTGCGCGCTCGACAGCGCGTCGTAGTCGAGGCCCCACGCGGTCATCACGCCGGGACGGAAGTTCTCGATGAGCACGTCGACGGCACCGGCCAGGCGATGGACGAGCTGCCGACCTTCCTCCTGGGCGAGGTCGACGGCGATCAGCCGCTTGCCGAGGTTGAGCTGCACGAAGCCGGGCGGACTGGGATGGCCGGTGCCCCGGCCGGCGCGCGTCTGGTCGCCCTCGGGCGGCTCCAGCTTGATCACGTCGGCACCGAGGGCGGCGAGCATCCGAGTGCTGTGGGGTCCGGCGACGACCCGCGTCAGATCGAGGATGCGCACGCCGGCGAGCGGCCGTTCGTCGGCGGAGCTCGTCACCCCCACGTCGACGCCCCGTGCGGGAGCTGGCTGAAGGGCCGGTCCTGCTCGCTCCCTGGCTCGCGGGGGAGGCCGAGGACCTTCTCGGCGAGGTGGTTGCGCTGGATCTGATCGGTGCCACCGGCGATCGAGGTGGCCGGGCTGCTCAGCGCGAACTCCTGGAACCCGGCGGAGGGAGCATCGTCGCCGAGCAGCGTGCCGGCGGCGCCCTGCACGCCGAGACCGACATCGCGCTGCAGCCGGGTGATGTCCGACACGGTCAGCTTGGAGATCGGTCCCTCGAGGCCCGGGACCGACGAGGCGCGCATCCGCAGGTTCGTGTAGCCCATGATCGCCCGGCGCGTGTGCAGCACGGCCATGTCCTGGCGCACGTGCGGATCGTCGGCGCGGTCGAAGTCGTGCACCAGCGCGGTGAGGGCCCGGCCGACGCCGCGGTTGCCGCGTGCCGGGTTGGCGGTGCCGTCGGCCATCCTGCGCGCCAGCTCGCCCGCCTCCATGGTGAGGTCGACCGGACCGAACGGGCCGCCCTCGTGCGCGGCCGGGTTGAACGAGTTCTTCTCGTAGGTGAGGAAGGTCCGGGTGACAGGCCAGCCCTCGCCCTCGCCACCGAGGAGATCGGCGTCGGCGACGATCGCCTCGTCGAAGTGCACGAGGTTGAACTCGGCGCGACCGTTCATCTGCTTGAGCGGCCTGGGCTGGACGCCGGGCTGCTGCGCGGGGCACAGGAAGAACGACAGGCCGCGGTGCTTCGGGACGTCCCAGTTCGTCCGCGCCAGCAGCATGCCGTAGGTGACGATCGCCGCATTGCTCGTCCACACCTTCGTGCCGGTGATCCGCCACTCCTCGCCGTCACGGACAGCAGCCGTGCGCGACGCCGCGAGATCGGAGCCGGCATCCGGTTCCGACAGCATCTGGCAGGTGGTGTCGCCGCGGTAGGCGAGGCCGCGCAGGAACCGGTCGCACTGCTCGTCGGTGCCGTGCTTGAACAGCATCGGTGCGAGGAGCGTCGGGCCGATGCCCGACGGCGGCCCGAGGGCACCGACCGCGCGCCGCTCGGCGCGCACGAGCTTGGCCATCGACGTCGGCAGGCCCTTGCCGCCCCAGCGTTCCGGCCAGGTCGGATAGCCCCAGCCGCTCTCGTACATCCGTTGGAACCACTCGCCGACGGTGAGCGTCGGGTCCCATGATGCTCGATACCACGTCCTCGCCTCTTCGACGATCTGACCCTCATCCATCGCAAAACCCCCTGTCGACGCCTCGTGGATCGGCGTCCCCTCGCCCACCTCAACAAGTCGACTGAATAGACAGAGTAGACTGCTTTGGTCGTTCGATCAAGCCGCTCGGGGCGGCGTCGGATCGACGGGGACCCGAGCTCTCGCGGGCGGGCCAACGGCACTGGAGGTCGAGATGACGTCGGATCACACAGCGGTGGTTGCAACACCTGCGATCGGGGAGGTCGCGGGCGAGCGGGCGCGCGCCACGGCCCGGCACACCGCGAGGCCGATGCTGTCGCTGGCGCTCGTCAACTTCGCGCCGGAGGACCAGGGTGGCTGGCAGTTCCTGCTCGACCGGGCGCGAGCGGCGGACGAGGCCGGCGTGGACGGCGTCGTCGTCTCGGATCACGTGGT
Source organism: Ilumatobacteraceae bacterium (assembly GCA_025464045.1). Classification (GTDB taxonomy): domain Bacteria; phylum Actinomycetota; class Acidimicrobiia; order Acidimicrobiales; family Ilumatobacteraceae; genus JAODBQ01. The sequence continues at coordinate 12,204 of JAODBQ010000076.1, read as the reverse complement.
GTTCGGTGAGCACCTGGAGGCGTACGCCGATCCGGCGCTGGGCGGCATCACCGGTGGACGCCAACCGACCGGCCCCGACGGGCAGTGGCTGGAGCCGCTGACCCTGCTCGCGGTGATCGCGGGCAGCACCACGCGAGTCCGGCTGAGCACGGGCATCCTGCTCGCCGCGCTGCGCCGTCCGGTCGTGCTGGCCAAGGCCGCAGCGACGTTGGACGTGCTCTCGGGTGGGCGTCTCGACCTCGGTGTGGGCGTCGGCTGGCAGCGCGAGGAGTACGAGGCGGCGGGTCTCGACTTCGGTCGCCGGGGTCGTCTCCTCGACCATGCCCTGGAGGTCTGCCGGGTGCTCTGGCGCGACCAGCGTGCGCACTACGCGTCGCAGGAGCTGACCTTCGACGCGATCCACATGATGCCCAAGCCGCTCGCCGCCGACGGCGTGCCGATCTGGGTGAGCGGCACGCTGAACGCCGCCGTCGTCAACCGCCTGGCACGCTTCGGTAGCGGATGGATCCCCTGGGGAGAGCACCTCGGCGACCTGGCGGCGTCGATCGCGCGGATGCGCGACGGTGTCGCCGGCGCGGGGCGGGATCCCGCCGGCATCGGGGTGGTCGGCTCGCTCGTCGGCGCGGCCGATCGCGGACCGGTCGATCTCGAGCGGATGATGGACGCGGTGCCGGGGATGGTCGCAGCCGGGGTCACGGACGTCCGCGTGTTCATGCCGCTGCCCGCCGATCGGGCGGAGCTCACCGACCTGCTCCACGGCGTCGTCGCGGCCTTCCACGCCACCGTGGACGGACGCTGATCGCTGCTGCGCGTCCGACGGACGAGCGCGCGGTCACGGTTGGCCAGCGCGGGTGGCTGGGTACGTCGTTGGAGCATGGTCGAGATCGGCGGGAGACCGCGCCGCCGCGCAGTTCCTCGGCCGCTGATCGCGTGGTGCGCGGTCGCGGTGCTCGCGAGTTGCGGCTCGGGCGACGAAGCGGCGACCAGGACATCGAGCGTCGGTACGCCGTCGCCGGCCGCGTCGACATCGGCGCCGACCACCGCGGCGCCGACCACGACACGTGCCGCCGGGCCGGTCATCGGCAGCTCGGGTCCCGAGACCTGGCTGACGTTCGACGGAGGCAACGATCGCCGGGGCCTCGTCGCTGCCGGGCCTGATCCGAGTGCGATCGCGACGCACTGGACGTCGCCGGAGCTCGACGGGATCGTCTACGGCCAGGCTCTCGTCGGCGGTGGATCGGTGTACGTCGCGACGGAAGGCAACTCCGTGGTGGCGCTGTCCACAGCCGACGGCAGCGTCCGGTGGAGCACCAACCTCGGTCAGCCGGTGCCGCGGTCGTCGCTGCCGTGCGGGAACATCGACCCGACGGGGATCACCGGCACGCCCGTCATCGACGCGGACGGCGCAACGATCTACGTCGTCGATTTCGTGATGCCCGGTCGGCACGAACTGGTGGCCCTGAGCACCACCGATGGTGCGGTCCGCTGGCGACACCCGATCGACCCGCCGGGGCTCAGTCCGTTGGTCGAACAGCAGCGGTCGGCGTTGAGCCTGGCGAACGGCAAGGTGTACGTCCCGTTCGGTGGGCTGTTCGGCGACTGCGGACCGTACAAGGGCGCCGTCGTCTCCCTCGCCGCCGACGGGAGCGGCGACACCGCTTCGTGGATCGTGCCGACGGAGCGGGAGGGTGGTCTCTGGGCGCCGTCGGGGCTGTCGATCGACGCGAACGGGAACCTCTTCGCCGCAACCGGGAACGCCGCGTCGACCGACGCCGCGGCGTTCGACTATGGCAACGCGGTGGTCCGTCTCGACCCGAACCTGGTGCTCGTCGACTACTGGGCCCCGCAGGACTGGCCCGCGCTCAGCGCCACCGACCAGGACCTCGGCTCGCAAGGCCCGGTGCCGATCGACGGAACACGTCTGTTCGTCGCCGGCAAGGCAGGTGTGGGCTACGTGCTGTCGTCCGCCGATCTCGGCGAGATCGGTGGGCAGATCAGCCAGCTGCAGCTGTGTGACAGCGCGTTCGGTGGTGCTGCGACGAACGGGACGACGGTGGTCGTCGGCTGTCGCCAGGGCGTGGTGGCCGCGAGCGTGGGTGCCGATGGCAACCTCACCGCCACGTGGCAGGTCGACAGCGCGCGAACCGGGGCTCCGGTGATCGCCGGCGCGGTCGCGTGGGTGACGTCGATGGACGGCCACGCGCGGGCGATCGAACTTGCGTCGGGGGCCGTGCTCGCCGACGTGCAGACCGCCTCGTCGCTGCAGGGGTTCCCGGAGACCACCGTGACCTCGACCGCCGTCTACGTGACGGGCTCGGACACGGTCACCGCGCTCGGTGCCTGACCCGACGTCGACGTCGACGTCGCCGCGCCGTCAGCCGCGCCCGTCAGCTCGTGCCGCCGAAGTCGACGTCGTCGGTCCTCACCGTCCCGGCCGTTCGGCCCGGGGCCGTCTGGTAGGTCCAGTACAGGTTCGTGTGCGCGATCACCTGCTCGGGCGGCGGTGCGCCCCACGCCGTCTGGTCCTCCGTCGTGTGGGCGTCGCTGACGAGGGTGGTGTCGTAGCCCCGGACGAACGCGCCGTGGAGCGTCGAGCGGATGCACTCGTCGGTCTGTGCGCCGGCGAGGACGAGTCGGCCGACGCCGAGGCCCGACAGCACGGCCTCGAGCGTGCTGTCCTCGAAGGCGTCGCTGTAGCGCTTCTCGACGAGCGGCTCGGCGTCGTCCCGGGTGAGCTCGGGGACGATCCGCCACCGGTCGCTGCCCCGCCCGAGCTGCTCGTCGGAGTGCTGCACCCAGACGACGGGCACCCGTGCGTGCCTCGCCCGTTGGACGAGGCTGCCGACGTTGGCGACGACCGCGTCGCGCTCGTGCGCACCCTCGACGACGCCGTTCTGCAGGTCGACGACCAGGAGTGCTGTGTTCGGGCGCTGCTCCAGTGTGGTCATGGTCTCCTCGTACCCACCCCAGCCAGCGATCAGTGCCCTTCGGCTGTCGCCTTCATCGCCTGCAACGTCGCGGCGATGCTCTCCTTCGCGTTGGCGGTGCGGCGCGCGATCTCGTCCTCGCCGCCGAGCTCCAGGAAGAAGGACGGGTTGCGCAGCGTCCAGTGCTCGATCAGTGTCGTGCCGTCGCCGTCCGGGTGGAGCTCGTAGCGCCACAACGCCAGGTTCATGTCGGTGCCGCCGGTGACGAAGCCGTAGGCCTTCTCCTCGTCGCGCTCGAACACTTCGACAGTGGCCTTCCACTCCACGCCGTCACGGCGGTTGATGCCGACGAACTGATCACCGACCTGGCCCGTGCCGGCAACGCCGTCCGGACCCTTGCGCCAGTAACCGCCCGTGTTCTCCGAGCTCGACTCGCCGTAGCGCTCCATCGCGGTCACCATCTCCCACACGACCGCGGGCGATGCTGCGATTCGCACGGATTCGGTGTGGGACGGCAGTTCGGACGCGTCGGCGTTGGTCACGCAGCGCAGTCTGACATCTCGTCGATGGACGACCCGAGGCGTGCCGCGACGATCGCGCGAGGATCAGCAGCAGGTGGACGCGGACCCCGCGCCCGCGGTCCCTGCGGCCTCGGCGACCACGGCCTGCGGTGAGTCGGACGACCAGCCCGATGCCGGGCCGGCGATCGCGCAGGCCATCTCTGGTGCGTCGCCGAGAACCGTGTAGAACTCCCAGTCGTTGTCGGGGCCCTTGACCCAGGTCTTGTCCTGCACCGCGAAGCAGCACGAGGTCTGCTCCTGGACCTCCTGCTGCATCCCGTTCGCCGCGGTGCGGGCGATGACCGCGGCGACCTCATCGGTCGACTCGACCTCGACACCGACGTGGTTCAACGACCCGGGGTCGCCCATCCCGGTGAACAGGATCAACTTCAACGGCGGGTCGGCGATCGCGAAGTTGGCGTAGCCATCGCGGATCTTCGCCGGTGGGGTGCGGAACAGCTTCGTGTAGAACTCGATCGAGGCGTCGAGGTCGGCGACGTTGAGGGCCAGCTGGACACGGGACATGGGAGGTTCCTCCTCGCGGAGACGGGCGTCGCATTGACGTTCGTCGATGCAGTCAACGTACCGATTGCATCGACAGATGTCAATACGTCATTGATCGTGGCTACAGTCGGGCCCGTGGCTCCACGCACGACCGCTGTGCTCGATCCCGCCGTGTGCTGTGCACCGGTTCGCATCGGCCTCGACGAGATCCAGGCGACGTTGCTGGCGAGCTCCTTTGCGGCGCTCGCCGATCCGATCCGGCTCCGCTTGTTGAGCTACATCGCCGCGGCCGGCGGGGACGAGGTGTGTGCCTGCAACCTGCTCGAACCGTCCGGCCGTTCCCAGCCGACGGTCAGCCACCACATGAAGATCCTGTTCGAGGCGGGCCTCGTCACCCGTGAGAAGCGGGGATCGTGGGTCTGGTACCGGCTCGTCCCCGAGCGTCTCGAAGCCCTGCGCTCCGCCCTCGGCTGAACCCCTGCCGCCCGGTCGCTTGGCCGCTGATGTCGGGATGGGGCCGCGCGTGGTCGCCGGCGCCGCGCCGGTCGGGTCCGGTCGTCTGACGGTCGATGCCTCGGGTTATCGTCCGACGGTGGCGAGCCGGGGGATCGAGCTGCAGCTCGACGATGACACGCGCTCGACCCGGGCTGTCCGCCGTGCCGTGGCCGCTCACTTCGCCACCAGCTCGCGTCTGGACGACCTGTTGCTGTGCGTGAGCGAGGTCGTCACCAACGCCGTGCTCCATGCGGAGCGGCCGATCCGGGTCGTGGCCGAGACCACCAACGGCGGGATCCGCGTCGAGGTGACGGATTGCTCCGACGTGATGCCGGTTCGGCGGTCCCCCGACGACCACTCGCCGACGGGTCGCGGCTTGTTGCTGCTGGACGCGTTGACGAGCGAGTGGGGCGTCGAGCCCGCGCTCAACGGGAAGACGGTGTGGTTCGTGATCGAAGGCGCTCCGGCATGAGCGACGAGCTGCAGACCGTGGTGCTGCGAGGACTGCCGCTGGACCTCCATCGTCGCGCCGAGGTGCACGGCGCGACGCTGCGCCGTGAGCTCGCGCTCGTGCACACGGCAGACCAGCAGGGCGCGCCACCGGCGCGCCTCCTGTGGTGGTCACATCATCTGAACGGGCGCTACGACCGGTTCACGACGGGCCAGAAGGGCGTCGTCGAGGAGGCGTTCGCCGGCGACCACGGCTCCATCGACCTGCGCTTCGACCTGCCGGTGCACGCCGCCGACGCGGCCGAGCAGCTCGGCCGAGCGCTCGAGGAGGTCGACGCCTACTGCCGGTCGGGAGACCTCGTCACCCTCGCTGCGTCGGAGGAGATCCTCGCCTACCAGCGCTGGTTCCTCGACGAGTTCGTCGGCCAGCTGCGCGAGGGGCGCGCGCCGCGGTCGTGGAGCGATTCGCGGGCCGGCCACGCGGATGCAGCAGCCGCGGCGCCGGCAGCGCGTGACGACGGCGCCGTGGCGGCTCGAGGCGCGGCGACGATCGTGATCGACGACGAGCTCGACCTCGAGGGCAGCGCCAACGTGCGCGCCGAGCTGGTCCGGTTGCTGGAGGAGGGCGTCGTCGACCTGTCCGTCGACCTGTCGCGGTGCCCGTTCGTCGATTCCGTCGGTGTCAGCCTGCTGCTGACGACGCTCGAGACGTTGGAGCACGCGGGCGGTCGTCTGCGCGTGGTCGGTGCGACGGGTCGCACCAGGATGGTCCTGCAGACCGCTGGCGTCCACGACGTCCTGACCCGTGGCCGTTGACGCGGTGGAGGACAACGGCAACCGTCTCGCGCTGCTGCTCGAGCTGACCGGCGCCTTGGCGGAACGGATGGAGGTGCAGGAGATCGCCAGCTTCGTGCTGGGCGTCGGTCGTGACGCAGTCGCCGCGAACCGGGGCACGCTGTGCCTGCTGACGCCGGACGGGCGGCGGCTCGAGGTCGTCGGTCACGTCGGCTACGACCCGGACATGATGGAGCTGTGGGACCACTTCGATGTCGATGCGCCACTGCCGGCATCGGACGCGGTGCGGTCGCGACTGCCCATCTACCTCCACAGCCCGGCGGAACGAGCGGCCCGCTACCCGATCTTCGCCGACGTCGGCGGTGACGGCGCCAGCGTGATGTTGCCGCTGATGGTGCGCGGCGATGCCTTGGGAGCGCTGGTGTTCGGCTTCGACGGCGAGCGGGACTTCGACGTCGACGACCGCTCCTTCCTGTCGGCGCTCGGTGCCCAGTGCGCGATCGCCACCGATCGGGCGCGCCTGTACGACGCGGCGCTCAAGCGCGAGGCGACCCTGTCGATGCTGGTCGAGGTGTCGTCGGTCCTCGCCACGTCCGGAGCCGATCTCGACGGCGCGCTCAGGCGGGTCGCGCACCTCGCGGCGCCCGCGTTGTCCGACATCGCCAGCTTCCACCTCCTCGAATCCGCGCACAGGGCCCGGCTCGTCGCGGCCAACCTCGGTGACGATCAGCTCACGTCACCGACCCAGCGGGTCAGTTCCTACGGAGTCGATCTCCAGGCCGCGGAGGGCCTCGGGCGGGTGTTGCGAACGGGCGAGGAGGTCGTCTGGAACGACGGCGCGCGCTTCATCGACCTGATCGCTCGCGACGACGACCACCGGGCCGCGCTCGCCGCGATGGATCTCGGCGGTGGGATCATCCTGCCGATGCTCGCTCGTGGCCGGGTCCTCGGGGCATGCACCTTCGCCAACCACGGCAGCCGAGCAATGTCGGCGGACGATCGTCAGCTGGTGCGGACGCTCGGCCAGCGGGCGGCGGTGCTCATCGACAACGCGCGTCTGCTGAGCCAGCGCACGGCGATCAGCAGCAGGCTGCAGGACGCACTCCTGCCGCCGTCGCTGCCGATCATCGACGGCTTCGACCTCGGCGCCCGCTACCAACCGGTGGGCGAGGGACTCGAGGTCGGCGGCGACTTCTACGACGTCGTGCGCGTCGCCGCGGGCGACTGGCTGTTCGTCGTGGGCGACGTCACCGGCCACGGCGTCGACGCCGCAGCGGCAACCGGTCTCGTGCGCCACACGATCCGTTCCGCCGCCACGCTCGGGCTCTCGCCATCCGCGATCCTCGAGCACGTCAACCAGGCGCTGCGCAGCCGCACGAGCGCATCGCCGGCGGGCACGTTCTGCACCGTGGCGCTCGCCGAGCTCGTCATCCCGCCTGCAGGCACGATCGGCGAGGCGGCCGCCGAGCCGGTACGACTGATCGTGGCGTGCGCCGGACACCCGGCACCGCTGGTGCGCCACCACGACGGGACGGTCCACGCCGTCCCCGCGTCTGGGCGGCTCCTCGGGTTCTTCGCCACGGTGGAATCCGGTGAGGTCGTCGTCGAGGTCGAGCCCGGCGACACCCTCGTCGCGTTCACCGACGGCGTGATCGAGCGGCGTGGTGGATCAGCATGGTTCGGCGAACACGAGCTGGCGAGCCTGATCGGCAGCGTCGACCTCGGAGCCGACGCGCTGGCCGGATGCATCTGTGACCGGGTCACCAACGCGTTCCCCACACCGCTCGTCGACGACATGGCGATCCTCGTCGTGCGGCGGCGATCATCGGGGTGATCTCGATCGTCGAGGAGGTCCTCCGACCGACCGCAGGTCTGGCTCGTACGTCGGCCGCCTGGTCGCTCTCCGCCGTGGGCAGCACCGCTGCGGGCGTCAGCCGCGCTCCTTGCCCTTGTCCTTGCCCTTGCCTGCCTTGGTCGTGGGCGGCGCCGCCGGCGCCACCGTGGTACCGCCGCGACCGACGGTCAGCGTGACCTGCGTGCCCGGCGCAACGGGCCCGGTCGGCTCGACGGCGACGACGAGACCGACTCGGTCGGCGGCGCTCGCCGCGTCGTTCGTCACGACGACCAGCCCGGCTCCCTGCAGGTCGTTCTGCACCTTGGCCGCCGGCTGACCGATCAGGGACGCCGCATCGATCGTGATCGGCGCAGCGGTGGTGCTCGTCGCATCGGACGCGGTCGTCGCGCCCGCAGGCACACCGGTCCGGATCGATCCGCCAGGGCTCGCCGCAGTCATCTCCCGCGCCGCCAGCGCCGCGACCATCACGGCCACCACGATCACGACAGCGCCGAAGAGCAGGCGACGATGGGATCGCGCGGTGGACAGGGTGCCGGCGCTGACGAGCTCGCCGGCGACCACGTGCGGGCCGGCGGCGCCCGACGCGTCGTTCGCGATCGATGTTGCGTCGGCGACACGGGTGTCCTGGATCGCCGTCATCGGCAGTGCGGGCGCGGAGTCCAGCGGCAGCGCGGCAGGGCGCGGCATCACCTGCGTCGCGGGCTCCGGTGCGGGCCTGTGCGCGCCCGCAGTGGACGCCAGGCGGGGTTCGAGCTCGCCCAGCTCGGCGGCGAACGCGCCGGCGTCGACCGGCCGGCGTGACGGATCCTTCGAGAGTGCTCGGAAGAGGAGTGCACCGAGCTCGGCCGGGACCCACGACGGCAAGGGCGGTGGGGGCGTCTGGACGTGGGCGAGTGCGATCGCCGCCGGTTCGCCCGCGAACGGCGGGTGGCCGGCGAGGAGCTCGTAGCCGACGACGGCCAGTGAGTAGACGTCGCTCGCCGGCGTCGCCTCGCTCCCGAGCGCCTGCTCCGGCGACATGTACCGGGCGGTACCCGTCACCTGACCCGCTTCGGTGATCGAAGCGGAGTCGATCGCTCGGGCGATGCCGAAGTCGGTGATCTTGATCTGCCCTGAGGGCGTCACGAGCACGTTCGCCGGTTTGACGTCCCGATGGACCAGCCCGACAGCGTGGGCGGCCTGCAGCGCCTCTGCGACACGGCGCAACACCGACGCGGCGTCGGTCGCCGACCAGCCGTGCGACTGCGCCGAGAGCTGGGAGAGCGGCATGCCCGGCACGAGCTCCATCACGAGGTAGGCGGCCGATGCGCCGTCCTGCCCGTCCTCGCCGTAGTCGTGGACGTGGGCGATGCCCGGGTGCATCAACGACGCAGCGTGCCTTGCCTCGGCCCGGAACCGGTCGAGGAACGACGGGTCCCCGATCAGGTCGCCGCGCAGGACCTTGACCGCGACGTCGCGCCCGAGCACCTCGTCTGTCGCCGACCAGACCTCACCCATCCCGCCGATCGCGATCCGGCTGAGCAGGCGGTAGCGGTCACCGAGCAGCTGCCCTGCGCGCGGCGGCTGGTGGGCCGTCGGGTTGATCACGACGTGGCCCGCCGTGGCCCGGTCACGCCGACCCGGCTTGCGGCGTCGACGGACGCACGCCCGGAGCAGGTGAGGTCGGTGGACACCCGAGAAGATCGTTGCAGTCCCCGGATCCGTTACAGCTCGACCCGTCTGATCGCGCCAAGGGTGGGCAGTCGACGACGTGACGTGGTACGCCACGGGCACGAATGTGACGTCTGACACACCCCGTGCCGGGACGGTCCTCGTGTTGCCACATCGTCGTCAGGGGATGAGCACGATCTTGCCGAGCGCCCTGCGGTTGAGGAGCTCGGACAGCACCGCCGCGGCGTCCTCCAGCGGGCGCTCGAAGGGCGCCACAGGGTGCAGCTCGCCGGACTCGATGGCGCTGACGATGTCCGCGATCATCGCCCGGTTCTCGTCGAGGTTGCGCGGCACCCAGCCGCCCCACTCGACACCGACGACGGTGCGGTTGTTGAGCAGCACGAGGTTGAGCGGCAGCCGGGCGATCCCGCCGGGGAAGCCGATCACCAGGAACCGTCCGTCGAACTTCAGCGCCCGCATCGCCGGCTCCGAGACGTCGCCGCCGACGACGTCGTAGACGACGTCCACACCAGCGCCGTCGGTGAGCTCGCGCGCCCGCGTCTTCACGTCCTCGGTCAACGGGTCGATCGCCGACTCCGCGCCCATCGCGATGGCGAGCGCGCGCTTCTCCTCCGACGAGGCCACTGCGATGACCCGGGCGCCCATCGAGCGCGCCACGTCGATCGCGGCGAGCCCGACGCCGCCGCCCGCGCCGGTCACCAGCACGACCTCGCCGGGCCGCACGACCGTGCGCTTCTTGAACGCGAACCAGGCGGTCCCGTACACCTGCATGAACGTCGCGCCGATGGTGAAGTCGATCCCGTCGGGCAGACGCACGAGCTGCTGGGGCGTGGCGATGATGTGATCGGCGAACGCGCCCTTGCCGATCGACGCGACGACGCGATCGCCGACCGCCCACTCGTGGACACCGTCACCGACGGCGTCGACGAGGCCGGCCGCCTCGCCCCCCGGGACGTACGGCGGCTGGGCGGCGAACTGGTACTTGCCCGCCGCCTGCAGCCCGTCGACGAAGCTCGCCCCGGCCGCCTTGACCACCACCCGCACCCGACCGGGACCGGGCTCCGGCGTCGGCCGATCCTCCAACGCGAGGTTGCCCTCGGTTCCGAACGCAGTGCAGACGATCGCGCGCATCGCGCCACCGTAGGCGTCGTCGCCACGGCGGATGGGTGCGGCGTCGAACCCCGATGCGGATCTGCCGGCCGACGCCCCACGTACCTAGTCCGCGGACCGGGCTGATCAATAGGTACTTCATCCGATGTGTGCGACCGCCTCAGGGGCGCAGTGTGACCTTCGAACGAGGAGCCACCAATGAACGTGACCATCAACCCCACACTGACCGCAACCATCGCCGCCGACCGGCGCCGCGCCTTCGCCGCCGAGGCCGATGCGCGGCGGATTCGCCGGCTCGTCCGTCGCGGCCGCGGTCGCTGACGTCCGTGCACGTCTCCGGGCGGCCGTGTGGTTCACCGGCCGGCCGGCGGCAACGCCGTCGCTAGCGTGAGGCACGTGTTGACCGGTCGCATTGGTCTCAGCCCGATCATGATCGGTCGCAGCGCCGCACTCGAACGGCTCCGTGCCGTCGTCGACATGGCCGAGTTGCGCTCGTCGGACCTGCCGACGATCGCCCTGATCGCCGGTGAGGCGGGCATCGGCAAGACGCGCCTGCTGCGCGAGGTGCTGGCGGTCCTGCCGAGCGACGTCACCGTCTTCTCCGCCATCGCCGAGCCGCACTCGAGCTCCCATCCCTTCGATGTCGCCAACCAGCTGGCGGCCGACGCCCACGACGAGCACGACGTGCTCGAGGCGATCAACGTCGCGGCCGCCAGGGGCCGCGTGGTCGTCGTCATCGAGGACCTGCACTGGATCGATTCCGACAGCGTCAACGTGATCGACGCCGTCGCCCGGCAGCCGTTGCCGAACGTGGTCGTGTTCGCCACCTACCGTCCGTCCGATCTCAGCCGCGGTGCGCCCGGCGGCGACCTGGTGCTGCGTCTCGAGCGGCGCAACGAGGTCGACCAGTTCCGCCTCGACCGCCTGACGCGGTCCGAGGTCGCGATGCTGATGGGAGCGATCATCGGTGGCCAGGCGTCGTCGGCCGCCGTCGAGGCGGTCTACCGGCGCAGCGGCGGCGTCCCCTTCGTCGTCGAGGAGCTGATGCGGTTCGCCGGCCCGGACGCCTGCAGCGACGACATCGTCGACGCCCGCCTGCCGTGGTCGTTGGAGGAAGCCGTGCGCCAACAGGTCGCCGGCCTGAACCCGCGCGAGCGTGCGATCGTCGAGGTGCTCGCGGTGTTCGGGCAGCCCGCCGGGTTCGAGGAGCTGGTCGCCGTCACCGGGCTCGACGAGGCCGAGCTGCTCACCCAGCTGCGCGGGCTCGTCGGGCGCGACGTGATCGAGGAGACCCGCAACGACCGGCTGTGGTTCGGTCACGCACTGGTCGCCGAGTCGATCACCCACCAGCTGCTGGGCCGTGAGCGGCGACGGCTGCACGAGGCGTGCTTCGAGACCATCTCGCGGTTGGCTCCCGACGACTTCGCCGCGTTGGCCCATCACGCCAACGGCGCCGGGCGCTACGAGGACATCGTCGCCATCGCCCGCACCGGCTCGCGCGCGTACCTCGACCGGGGCGCCACGTTCCAGGCGCTGCGGCTGGCGACCGCCGGCCTCGGCGAGGGTCCAGACGATCCGATCCTGCTGTCGGTCGCCACCGAAGCGGCCTGGCGACTGGACTTCCTGGGCGAGGCGAAGACCCATGCCCTCGACTGGATCCGCGTCGCGCCGACCGTCGCCGACCGCGTCGATGCGATGCGCTACGCGGCACGGATCAACCTCGAGAGCGGCCACCGCGACGCGCCCGACCCGATGGTCGCCGAGGTCATCGCGCTCGCCGACTCGTTGCCCGACGGGGCCGACCGGGCGCGGGCCGAGGCAGCTGTGGCGCAGCTGC
>JAODBQ010000062.1 GCA_025464045.1 Ilumatobacteraceae bacterium | reverse complement strand
GACGCCACTGCCGACACCCATCCCTCACGGACGACCCAACCCACGCTCTCGAGGCAGCAGTGGGTCGCGTCGGTGGCGGTGTCCAACGCTCCTGGTGCATCGCGTCCCGGAATCCGCGGTGGTTTGTGGCCTCGGCGGCCTCGGCGGGTGTGGGTGGCCCGTGTCGCTTCGGTGCTCGGTGAGCTGACCGGGCGTTAGCCTCCCAAGCGCATGTTCGATTCGCTGTCCAACCGGCTCGAAGGCATCGTCAAGCGGATCCGTGGCAAGGGTCGGCTCACCCAGGACGACGTCGACGAGGTCCTCAGGGAGATCCGCACCGCGCTGCTCGAGGCCGACGTCAACGTCGGCGTCGTGCGCAACGTCGTCGCCCGCATCCGCGACCAGGCTGTCGGCGCACAGCTCAGCCAGGCGCTCGATCCCAGCCAGCAGATCGTCAAGATCGTCAACGCCGAGCTCACCGCGATGCTCGGCGGCGAGACGCTGAAGATCAGCTACGCCAGCCGCCCGCCCACCGTCATCCTGATGGCCGGCCTGCAGGGCTCCGGCAAGACCACCAACTCCGCCAAGCTGGCGCGGTGGTTCAAGAGCCAGGGTCGTCAACCGCTGATGGTCGGCGCCGACCTCCAGCGCCCGGCCGCCGTCGAGCAGCTGCGCACGCTCGGCCGCCAGATCGACGTGCCGGTGTTCAGCCAGCCCGGCGACCCCGTCACCACGGCGAAGCGTGGCCTGGAAGAGGCGCGGCGACTCGGGCGCGACGTGCTCATCGTCGACACCGCCGGTCGTCTGTCGATCGACGCCGAGCTGATGGAGCAGGTCCGCCAGATCTCCGCCGCGGTCGAGCCGGACTACACCTTCCTCGTCATCGACGCGATGACCGGTCAAGACGCGGTCGGGGTCGCGCAGGCGTTCCACCAGACCCTCGCGATCGACGGCGTGATCATGTCCAAGCTGGACGGCGACGCCCGTGGCGGTGCCGCGCTGAGCGTCAAGGAGGTCATCGGCCGCCCGATCGCGTTCGCCTCGACCGGTGAGAAGCTCAACGAGTTCGAGCAGTTCCACCCGGACCGCATGGCCGGGCGGATCCTCGGCATGGGCGACATGCTCACCCTCATCGAGCAGGCCGAGCAGGCGTTCGAGAAGGATCAGGCGGAGAAGGCGGCGGAGAAGCTGCTCGACGGCGAGTTCACCCTCGACGACTTCCTCGAGCAGATGCAGCAGCTGAAGAAGATGGGCCCGCTCGGCGGGCTGCTCGGGATGATGCCGGGCATGCCCAAGGAACTGAAGGGCGCCGAGATCGGCGACGACCAGCTCAAGCCGATCGAGGCGATCATCCGCTCGATGACGCCGCTCGAACGGCGCAAGCCGGAGATCATGAACGGCAGCCGTCGCACCCGCATCGCCAACGGGAGCGGGACCACCGTCGCCGACGTCAACAAGCTCGTCAAGCAGTTCGGCGAGATGCAGAAGATGATGAAGCGGATGGGGATGAGCTTCGGCGGTGGCAAGGGCAAGAAGGGCAAGAAGGGCAAGCGCGGAGGTGGCGGCGGCGGGATGCCCGGCTTCGGCGGCATGCCTGGCGGCGCGTTCCCCGGCGGTCTCCCGGCCGGTCTACCTGGTGGATTCGGCGGCCTCGAGCGTTAGTCTCGCGGGGTTCGTTTGTTGAAGGAGTCCCACCCCACATGGCAGTGAAGCTGCGCCTCACCCGAGTCGGCAAGACCAAGCAGCCGCAGTACCGAATCGTCGCCTCAGACAGTCGGTCACCGCGGGATGGGCGGTTCATCCAGATCATCGGTACGTACAACCCGAGGACCGAGCCGTCGGCGCTCAAGGTCGACAACGAGAAGGCCGTGCACTGGCTCAGCGAGGGCGCACAGCCCACCGAGCGGGTGCGCAAGCTGCTGGAGATCTCCGGGGCATGGGCCGAGTTCGGTGCCGCCAAGGCAGCGCGGTCGGCGAAGTGACCGACGCTGCGGACGGGACCGTCGACATCGACAACGAGATCCCGGCGCCCATCGCCACCGCCGTGCTCACCCACGTGGTGCGCTCGCTGGTCGACGATGCCGACGCGGTGCGGGTCCGTCCGGTCGAAGGCCGTCACCGCCTGAAGCTCGAGGTCACCGTCGGTGAGGGCGATCTCGGTCGTGTCATCGGCCGTCGCGGCCGCACGGCGCAGAGCATCCGCACCGTCGTGCGTGCGGCTGCCACCCGCGACGCAGTGGACGTCGACGTCGACTTCGTCGACTGACGCGCGGACGTTGTCCACCGCTCAACCCGACGTCCGCGAGGTCGGTCGCATCGGCCGCGCCCATGGCGTGCGCGGCGAGCTGTACGTCGATCTCGTCACCGACCGCTCGTCGCGGCTCGACACCGGCGCCCGCGTGCGGGCCGGCCAGGTGTGGCTCACGGTCGTCGCGGCCCGCCCCCAGACCCGCCGCTGGCTGGTCCGCTTCGAGGGGATCGACGATCGCAACGCCGCCGACCAGCTCGTCGGCAAGCTGCTCTACGCCGTCCCGCTCGAGGAGGTCCCCGACCCCGACGACCTGTGGGTCCACGACCTGATCGGGTCCCGAGTGGTCGAGACCGACGGCACCGCGCGCGGCACCTGCACCGGCGTCATCGCCAACCCGGCGCACGACATCCTCGAGCTCGACGACACCTGGCTCGTGCCGGTGACGTTCGTCGTCGCGGCCAGCGACGGCGTGATCACCATCGACCCCCCCGACGGCCTCTTCGAACCCTGAACGCGGGCGACGTGCCCGGCGTCTGGCGTGCCCGGCCGCCCGTCGCCGCCGAGGCCTGACACCCGATCGCGCGACCAACCGGTCATGCCCCGACCGGGGTCGGCTCGGTCGGACGATGACCGGTTGCCAGGCTGTGAGGTCGGGGGTGGGACTGGTCATGCGTCGTCCGGGCGCCTCTCGGTCCGTTCATGACCGGTTGCCGGTCGCCGGGCTGCCGGGCTGCGGGGCCGGGGGTGGGACTGGTCATGCTCCGACCGGGGTCGGCTCGGTCGGACGATGACCAATTCGACCGTCGCGGCTTCGACCATCTCGGCGGGCGGCGGCGGGCGGGGCGGCGGGGCGGTCAGGCGATCGGTTCCACCGCGACCACTGCGGCGAGGTCGATCGGGCCGTAGACGTGGGGGAAGGTCTCGCCGCCCGCGCCCGCGCCCGCGCCGTCGCCCGCGGCCTCGCCGCCGCCGACGGCGGGCTCGATGACGAGGGACGAGGTGAGCAGGGACTCGTCGACGTGCAGCAGCAGCAGGTCCGGCACGCCCGCGTAGAACCGCTCGACCACGCCGCGCCACTGCGCAGCGGTGCTGCAGTGGATGAAGCCCACCGTCAGCAGCTCGGCGCCGCGCGTCGAGCCGGTGTGAGTGCCCTCCCGCAGCGATCGCTGCCAACGGGACGCCTCGGTGACGTGGAAGATCATCGGTCGTAGGATGCCAGACCCATGCGGATCGACGTGTTCACGATCTTCCCCGGTCTGGTGGATGCGTTCTGCAGCGAGAGCCTGCTCGGCAAGGCGCGGGGGAACGGTCTGCTCGATCTGCGCACCCACGACCTGCGTGAGCACACGAGCGACGTGCACCGCACGGTCGACGACGCGCCGTTCGGCGGTGGGGCGGGGATGGTGCTGCGACCGCAACCGGTGTTCGACTCGGTGGAGGCTGCCGATCCGCCCCGCCCGTTGTTCCTGCTCGGGCCGGGGGGTCGCCGGTTCGACCAGCGGCTCGCCGACGAGCTCGCCGCCGCTGGTGGGTTCAGCCTCCTGTGCGGACGGTACGAGGGTGTCGATCACCGCGTGCGCGAGCACCTGGTGGACGACGAGCTGAGCGTCGGCGACGTCGTGCTCAGCGGGGGAGAGGTGGCCGCGTGCCTGGTGATCGAGGCCGTGGTGCGCCTGCTGCCGGGTGCGATGGGCAACGCCGTCAGCCCGGTGACGGAGAGCTTCGGCGCGAGCGGTCTGCTCGAGGAGCCGCACTTCACCCGGCCGGCGGTGTTCCGCGGCTGGGACGTACCGGAGGTCCTGCGCGGCGGCGACCACGCCCGGATCGCCCGCTGGCGCCGGGCGCAGGCACTGCACCGCACGTTGCGATACCGGCCGGACCTGGTCGACGCCGCCGGTGGGCTCACGGAAGATGACCGGCGCTTGTTGGAAGAGTTCCCCGCGCTCGCCTATCCTGCACCGCTCCCCTGATTCGAGGTCGAAGGTCCGCGCCATGAAGTCCACTGATTTTGTCGACAACCAGCAGCTCCGCACCGACATCCCCGACTTCGCCGCCGGCGACGAGGTCAAGGTCCACGTCAAGGTGGTCGAGGGCAACAAGGAGCGGGTGCAGATCTTCCAGGGCAACGTCATCGGCATCCAGGGCAGCGGCGTCGCCGAGACCTACACCGTGCGCAAGCTGAGCTACGGCGTCGGTGTCGAGCGCACGTTCCCGATGCACGCACCCACCGTGGTCAAGCTCGAAGTCGTCAAGCGCGGCGATGTCCGCCGAGCCAAGCTCTACTACCTGCGTGATCGGGTCGGCAAGGCCGCCAAGATCCGCGAGAAGCGCGCGAACTGACGTCGTTTCGTTGCGCCTGAGAAGGGCGTAGCGTGGCTGCATCAGCGATCCGATCTGCAATTCCATCGGTGTGAGCAGGCACCCCCGTTGAGCTCCGATGATCTCGAGAACTTCGAGTCGGAGCGAGAGCTCCAACTCGCGCAGGAGTAACAGGACGTAGCAGGGATGTTCCGCTACGCCGTGGAGACCGAGCGCCGGTTCTACCTGGCCAACGATGTGAACGTCACCGTCGGAGGTGACGCGTCGCGGCCCGTGATCGAAGTGGAGCTGAGCGACGCGTGGGTGTGGGACATGTACCGCAAGAGCCGATTCGTGCCGAAGGTCAAGGTGCTGACGTTCAAGGACGTCAACGTCGAGGAGCTCCCCCGAACCGAGATCTGATCGCGCCGCGCCCCGCCGATCTGGCCAACATCGCACGCGGGCGGTGGGGCGAGACCGAGGTGGCCCGGTGGTACGAGCGCCACGGGTACGTCGTGCTCGCGCGCAACTGGCGATGCATCAAGGGCGAGTTGGACCTGATCCTGCAGACCGGTCGCACCGTCGTGTTCTGTGAGGTCAAGACCCGCGCCAACGACGCGTACGGCGGTGGGGCGGCGGCAGTCGGCTGGGCCAAGCAGCGGCGTCTCCGCAGCCTTGCCGCGACGTGGTTGGCCGCCACCGACGTGCACGGCGTGGAGGTGCGGTTCGATGTCGCCGCGGTCACCGGGACCCAGATCGAGGTGATCGAAGCCGCATTCTGAGCATTCGCGACGCATGGAGCGAACGGGTGCGCGGCCGCGCGTATCTTGTGGCCATGCCGCTCGAAGGAACGTACGAACCAAGCCCCGCACAGTGGGTCCGCGACCAGGTGGAGGTCTACGAGCGGACGGGCGGCGCGCAGGGCAACACCCTGCGCGACACCGGCCTGCCGGTGATCATCCTCGCCACCGTCGGCAACAGGAGCGGCAAGATCCGCAAGACGCCGCTGATGCGCGTCGAGCACGACGGCGAGTACGCGCTCGTC
>JAODBQ010000052.1 GCA_025464045.1 Ilumatobacteraceae bacterium | reverse complement strand
CCGCCACAGGTGCGACGCCGCCCGCGGCGAGGGCAGCGGGGGTCGGGGGCGGGGCTCGGGGTCGGGGGCGGGGTGGGTCTCGTCGGAGAGCTGAGGCGGAGGCGGCGGTGTGCCGAACGGCCGGACGGGGTATGCGCAGGCCATGACGACCGACCCTGTGCTCAACCTCGACGCCACCGAGAGCTCGACGCTGACGGAGCTGCTCGCGGCCTACGCCGACGCCGGCTTCGATGGTTCGTTCTCGGCCTACGAGGGAGCGCAGCTCGAATGTCACGAGTGCGGCGCCCGGTTCGCGGCGAGCGAGGTCGAGATGGCGTCACTGCGGCGCCTCGAGGGTGCGTCGGATCCGGCCGACATGGTCGCGGTGGTTGCGCTGACCTGCCCGCGCTGCTCGGCCAAGGGGACGGCGGTGCTCGGCTTCGGCCCGGCGGCCGCGCCCGAGGACGGCGACGTGCTCGGCGCCCTGCGCGACCGGCGGGGCAACGACGAGCTGCCCGGCAACTCTGCGCCCGGTGAGGCGACCGGCGACGAAGCCAACGCCTAGCGGTACCGGCCGGCGCCCCACGCCGTCGCCTCGGGCACCGGCTGCCGCACGCTCTCTCGGCCCCGCGCCGCGCGCGTTGGTGCAGGCGCTGAGAGGATGGACGCCGACGAGTGCGGGCGATCGACCGAAGCGACGGCCGACGGCCGACGGACGGGCCGGGCGCGTCAGGCAGGCGACGATGTCGTCGGGAACGCGCGACGAGCGAGTTGCAGCACCTGGTCGGATGCGAGGATCATCGGCGCATGGCCGACCTCCTCCGCTCCCACACGCCGCTCCCGAGCGCACCCGCCCGGCTCCGCGCCCTGCTCGCGGCCGGCTCGCCAGTGCTCGCGCCCGGCGCGTTCGACGCGCTGTCGGCCCGCCTGGTCGAGCAGGCCGGGTTCGAGTCGGTCTACATGACCGGCTTCGGGACCACCGCGTCGCTGCTCGGGCGCCCCGACGTCGGGCTCCTCGGTGGCGCTGAGATGGCTGGCAACGTGCGTCGCCTCGTGCAGGCGATCGAGGTGCCGCTGATCGCGGACGCGGACACCGGCTACGGCAACGCGATCAACGTCGTGCGCACGGTCCAGGACTACGAGCAGGCCGGTGTCGCCGGGCTGCACATCGAGGACCAGATCCTGCCCAAGCGTTGCGGGCACATGGACGGCAAGCAGGTGGTGCCGCTGGAGGAGATGGTCGGCAAGGTCGAGGCCGCCGCCGCGGCCCGCCGCGATCCCGATCTGGTGCTGATCGCGCGCACCGATGCACGGGCCATGGAAGGCCTCGACGCCGCCATCACCCGCGCCCGCGCCTACCGGGCCGCCGGTGCGGATCTGCTCTTCGTGGAGGCGCTGCAGAGCGTCGAGGAGATCGAGATCGTCGCCCGCGAGCTGGCCGACGAGCAACTCGTGTTCAACTGGGCCGAAGGCGGCAAGACGCCGCCGCTGCCCCACGAGCGTCTCGCCGAGCTCGGCTTCGCACTCGTCCTGATGCCGATCACGACGCTGCTCGCTGCCACGCGGGCGATGCAGCAGGCACTCGCCGAGCTGCGCGTCGCCGGCACGCCGCTGCCCGTCCTCGACCGCCTGCCCGCGTTCGACGAGTTCCTCGACCTGATCGGCCTGCCCGAGGTGCGCACCATGGAGATGCGCTTCGGCCTCCCCGTCCCCGCCCAGCGCTGACCCCGGCGACCCGCCAGACCAGGTCCTGCGCCGACGGTCGTTCGCCAGCCCAGGCTCTGGGGGCGCGATCAGGGACGGGTGGGGCTCGCTCGCCAAGTCTCGCGACCATCTCCAGGACGGCGATTCGCACCACGCCCGACGAGGCGTAGATGATCCGGCGACAGTCTCGGAGGAGCCCAAGGGCGCGGTGCTCCATGTCGCCGGTGTGCCATTGCCCACGCCCGTATGCGGTCGTGCGCGCGGCGGGCGTGACGTCGACTCGTGCTCGGCCCACGGATGGACCGAGCGCTACGGTCGTCGTTGATGATCGAGTTCGTCATCGCCCGCAATCCCGATCCGGAGTCGTCGCTGCCGTTCCTCGTCCGGCTCCCGCTCCCCGACGGGCCCGTCGTGCTGAAGGCCCGGGACGTGTGGCCGCGCACGGCCAAGCTGTACTGCCACCGGGCCAGCGAGTGGCCGGCGGACGCGGAGATCGTCGAGCGGGTGCACGTGCGCTCGTGCGAACGACGTGGCGCCGCGGTCGATCTCGTGCTGGACCGCGCCCGAGAGCACCGCTCGCAGTTCGTGTTCACCAAGGCCCGCGGCCGCGACGTCATCTTCTGGCAGACCGCGCGCACCTCCAAGCAGGCGCGGCCGAACGTCGGACTGCCGACCGCTCGGGTGGCGGGCGCCGCGCTGGCCATCGTCGTCGACAGCCACGAGCGCTACCCGTGGACGTTCAGCCATCAGCAGGCCACGACGACCCGGCGTGCCCTGCCCGCCGGCGACTACGCGGTCGAGGCGGACGAGCGGATCGTGGCGGTGGTCGAGCGCAAGTCGCTGGACGACCTGATCACGACGATGAACACCGGCAGGTTGCGGTACGTGCTCGCCGAGCTCGCCGGCGTCGGCCGGGCGGCGGTCGTCGTCGAGGACCGCTACTCCTCGGTCTTCAAGCTCCGCCACGTTCGTCCGGCGGTGATCGCCGACGGGCTCGGTGAAGCAGCCGCACGCTTCCCCTCCGTCCCGATCCTGTTCGCCGAGACCCGTCCGCTCGCGCAGGAGTGGACGTTCCGGTTCCTCGGCGCCGCGCTCGCGCACGATCACGCCGAACGCGTCGGCGGCGAGATCCGCGCCACGTTGCCGAGCGCCGGCGAGGTCGCGCCGCCGGAACCGACGACGGCCGATGTGCGCCGCTGGGCTCGGGCGAGCGGGATGCAGGTTGCCGCCGCCGGACGCCTGCACCCCGACGTCTGGGCGGCGTACCGGCTCGCGATCGCAGTCCCACCGACGCGACACCGTCGATGACCAGCACGTTGGACCAGCACGTCGGACGAGCCAGATGCCGAGCCGGATGCCCTGGGGGATCGTGATCATCGTCGCCCATCCGTTGAACCACCGCTCGGCTCAGCGGTCGATGATCACGTCCACGCGGCCGAACGTGTTCGGGCTCGCGGCGCGGTCGATGAACGACTCGCTGTCGGCAGCCATGGCTTCGCGGAGCGGCGCGGCCACCTCGGGATCCGGATCGACCTTCGTGGTGTACACCTCGGCCAAGCCGTCGAACGGCTCCGGCGCGCCGCGCACGACCGCCGGCGCGTACGTCTCCGCGTCGTCGGGCGCGTGCAGCTGCACGTAGCGGCTGATCCCGAAGACGTCCGGATGCGCCAGTGCCAACGGCGCGTGCACGTCCGCCCAGTGGCGGCGGAACTCGTCGCGGGTGGTGCCGGCCTTGCGGCGCACGGCCGACGTCATCCGCAGGCCCTCCTTCGGTCCGTCCGACATCACCCGCTCCTCGGCGAGCCAGATCGGCGACGCGGCGAGATCGATGAACCGCCGCTCGTCCTCCAGCAGCAGCGCCCCTGCGGCGCGCTGCTCCTCGCGCGACGCCGTGGACCGCGACGGGTCGAACCACAGCTCGGCCACACCGTCGAACGCCGGCGCGGGCCGGGTGGTGTCCTCGCGCAACGTGTGCACCTGCTGATAGCCGGTGATCCCGAGCACGTCGGCGACGCTCGTCACGAGCGGCGCGTGGTTCACGCTCCAGTACTGCTGGAACTCCTCACGACTCATCTCGGGAAGGCGGTACAGGACGAAGACGAGTCGGCTGGTCACCGACCCAGTGTGCAACGTCGCGCGCGTCCGCCCCGAGTCCAGCACCCGCCGCAGCGGTCGTCGTGGCGGCCGTCAGCCGACGTCGATCCGCCGCACCGGCAGGGCCGGATCGCCGTTGGACAATGCCAGCCCCTCCCAGGGCAGCGAGCGCAACGCCTCGACCAGCACCGCGCGGCCGTCGGCGAGCGTTGCGCTGGCGGTGGCCGTGAGCTCACCGGAGCGCATCAGCGGCTGATCGATCCGACGCGCGTGCGGGTCGTCGCGTTGGATCCTCGCCGCCTCCTCGTCGCACCCTCGCCGCGATCCGCTCAGCAGCAGCTCCTCCGTGGCCGTGCCCGTGGGGCGGTAGGTGCGCAGCGCGGCCTTGCTCCCGCCCCGACTCGCCTTGTGCTCGGACCGCTTGGCCACCGGCCGGCCGTCCACCTCGACCAACTTGTAGACGAGCCCCGCCGTCGGCGCGCCCGATCCGGTGACCACCGACGTGCCCGCCCCATACACGTCCACGGGCGCTG
>JAODBQ010000033.1 GCA_025464045.1 Ilumatobacteraceae bacterium | reverse complement strand
TGCGGCGTTCACCGTCGGGTCGGACGTCGTCGTGATCACCAGCAGCCGGCCGGCCAGATCGGCGCACGCGTAGGGGCGTTGCTCGGTGGCGACGCCGAGCGCGACGATCGCCTCGTCGATGTCCGGGGCGACCACCGTGACCTTCGCCGCCGCCGCCAGCAGGCCCTCGACCTTGCGCATGGCCACGCGGCCACCACCGACGACGAGGACGTTCGCGCCGGTCAGATCGAGGTAGACCGGATAGTCGAACGACACGGTTGCAGTGTACGAACCCGGGCAAACGGATCTGCCTGATCGGGATGGTCGACTATTGCTCTAGGATGTCCGCCGTGACCGTCTTGCACGCCCCCGCAGATGTCGAGACGATGCACCCCACCGATGTCCTGCGCTGGACGTTCGATACGTACGGCGTCGACAACGTGGTGGTCACCGTCAGCTTCGAGGATGCGGTCCTCGCCCACCTCGCCCACCACGCCGACCCGCGGGCGGACATCGTCCTGCTCGACACCCAGTACCTCTTCGCGGAGACGCTCTGGTACGTCGAGGAGCTGCGCCGGCGCTTCGACCTGAACCTACGGGTCGTGCGCCCGCTGGCCGACGTCGTGCCGGACAACCGCTGGCAGACCGACGTCGAGGGCTGCTGCCAGGTGCGCAAGGTCGAGCCGCTGCAGCGCTCGATGGACGGCAAGGCCGCCTGGATCACCGGCGTGCGCCGCGTGGACGGTCCGACCAGGGCCAACGCCCCGATCGTGAGCTACGACATCGGTCGCAGCATCGCCAAGATCAACCCGTTGGCGACGTGGACGGACGCCGACATGGACCTGTACGCGCAGCTCAACGACCTGCCCGCGAACCCGCTCACCGAGCGCGGCTATCCGTCGATCGGGTGCTGGCCGTGCACGAAGCCCGTCGCCCCGGGCGAGGACAAGCGCGCCGGTCGCTGGTCCGGCCTCGGCAAGACCGAGTGCGGTCTGCACACGTGAGCGCCGCACCGCAGGGCCCGTTCGGCGACCCGCCCTTCATCCCCACGCACCAGTCGCGTCACCTCGAGGCGTTGGCCGACGAGGCCGTCACGATCATCCGCGAGGTCGCCACCGAGTGCGAGAACCCGGTGCTGCTGTTCAGCGGCGGCAAGGACTCGGCGGTGCTGCTGCACCTCGCGGTGCTGGCGTTCGCGCCGGCCCGCCTGCCGTTCCCGGTGATGCACGTCGACACCGGTCACAACTTCCCCGAGGTCATCACCTATCGCGACGAGTTCGTCGAGCGCGTCGGTGCCCGCCTGGTCATCGCCAGCGTGCAGCAGTCGATCGACGACGGTCGCGTCGTCGAGGACGAGGGCCCGCGAGCGAGCCGCAACCGGCTGCAGAGCGTCACCCTGCTCGACGCGATCGCCGAGCACGGCTTCGACGCCGCGTTCGGCGGTGGACGGCGCGACGAGGACAAGGCCCGGGCGAAGGAGCGCATCTTGTCGTTCCGCGACCGCTTCGGCCGGTGGGATCCGCGGGCACAGCGCCCCGAGCCGTGGGACCTGCTCAACGCCCGCATCCGCAAGGGCGAGCACCTGCGCGCGTTCCCGTTGAGCAACTGGACCGAGCTCGACATCTGGCAGTACATCAAGGCCGAGTCGATCCCGCTGCCCACGATCTACTTCTCGCACCGCCGGGTGGTCGTGCCCCGCGACGGGATGCTGCTCTCGGTCGGAGGCCCCGTGGAGGTCGAGCCCGGCGAGCAGCCGTTCGAGGAGACCGTGCGCTATCGCACGGTCGGCGACGCCAGCTGCACCGGTGCGGTGCGCTCGACGGCCGCCACCATCGACGACGTGATCGTCGAGGTCGCGGCCGCACGGATCACCGAGCGCGGCGCCACCCGCGCCGACGACAACTTCAGCGAATCAGCCATGGAAGATCGCAAGCGCGAGGGGTACTTCTGATGACGAACGTTCTGGACGTGCACGACGGAGGATTGATGACGACCGTTCTCGAAGAGCACGCTGGGCTGCACGTCTCGACGATGCCGACGTTGCGGATCGCGACGGCCGGCTCGGTGGACGACGGCAAGAGCACGCTGATCGGCCGCCTCCTGCACGACACCAAGACAGTGTTCGAGGACCAGCTCGCCGCGGTGCACAAGGCCAGCGCGCGCTATGGCGACGGCGAGGTCAACCTCGCGCTGCTCACCGACGGCCTGCGCGCCGAGCGCGAGCAGGGCATCACGATCGACGTCGCCCACCGCTACTTCGCCACCCCGGCGCGCAGCTTCATCGTCGCCGACACGCCCGGCCACGCCCAGTACACCCGCAACATGGTCACCGGCGCGTCGAACGCCGACGTCGCCATCGTGCTCGTCGATGCCCGTCACGGCGTGGTCGAGCAGACCCGTCGCCACGCGTTCATCGCCTCCCTGCTCGGCGTCCACACGATCGCTCTCGCGGTCAACAAGATGGATCTCGTCGACTGGGACGAGGGCGAGTTCGACTCCGTCGTCAAGGACCTCACGGGCTTCGTCGACGCCCTGCCGACGCCGGTCGAGATCGTCGCGTTCCCGATCAGCGCGCTCCTCGGCGACAACGTCGTCAGCCACTCCACGAGCACCCCGTGGTACGAGGGTCCGGCGCTGCTGGAGTGGCTGGAGCAGCTCGACGTGGCCACCGAGGGCTCGGGCGCGGCGCGGCTCGACGTGCAACGCGTCATCCGCCCGCAGGGATCGGACTACCGCGGCTATGCCGGTCGGCTCGCCGGTGCGCGCGTCGCGGTCGGCGACGCGATCACGGTCCAGCCGAGCGGTCGCACCAGCACCGTCGTCGGGCTGCAGCGCTTCGGCCGCGACACGGCGTGCGCGACGCCCGGCGAGGCGATCACGATCGAGCTCGCCGACGACGTCGACATCGCCCGCGGCGACGTGCTCGTGCTCGGCAACGCGGTCTCCACCGAGACCGTCACCGGCCAGGTGTGCTGGATGATCGACCGCCCGCTCGAGCCCGGCAGCCGCTGGTGGTTCAAGCACGGCACCCGCGTCGGCCGCGCGATCGTCGAGTCGATCGAGTACCGCCATGACCTCACCACGCTCGAGCAGTTGCCCGCCGACGAGCTGCGGATGAACGACCTCGCCGTGATCCGGCTGTCGCTCAGCGAGCCGATCGTCGCCGAGGCGTACGTCTCCAGCCGTGAGGGTGGCAGGCTGATCCTCGTGGACGAGGCGACGAACACGACCGCTGGGGCGGTCATGATCACCACGACCTCATGACCACCGGCACGTCGTGATCTCGCTGGTCGGTGCCGGCCCCGGCGATCCGGAGCTGCTCACCGTGCGAGCTCTGCGCCGGCTGCAGGCGGCACAGGTCGTGGTGCACGACGCGCTCGTCGGCACCGGCGTGCTCGCGCTCGCCGATCCGTCGGCCGAGCTGATCGACGTCGGCAAGCGCGCCGGTGCGCCGGTGCCGCAGGGGCTGATCAACGACCTGCTGGTGCAGCTCGGCCGCGATGGTCGCGAGGTCGTGCGGTTGAAGGGCGGCGACCCGTTCGTGTTCGGGCGCGGCGGTGAGGAAGCGCTCGCGCTGGCGGCCGCCGGCGTGCCGTTCGAGGTCGTGCCGGGGGTGTCGGCCGTGGTCGCCGCACCCGCTGCCGCGGGGATCCCGGTGACCCACCGCGGCGTCAGCGCATCGTTCACGGTCGTCACCGGCCACCGCCAGGACGGCGAGTCGCCGGTCAACTGGGCCGCCCTCGCCCAGGCGGGCGGCACGCTCGTGATCCTGATGGGCGTCGCCCACCGCGGCGCGATCGCGGCCGAGCTGATCGCCGGCGGACTCGCCGCCGGCACCCCGGTCGCGGCGATCCGCCACGCCACCGGGGTCGAGCAGGACGTCGTGCGCTGCACCCTGGCCACCCTCGCCGACACCCCTGTACGTTCGCCGGCGACGCTCGTGATCGGGGCCGTCGCCGCGCTCGACGTGCTGGCCGGATCCGTGGACGCGCTGATCGACCGCCACCGCTCCTGACGGCGCGCGCAATCGACGCCGAGCCGTTCATCGCGGCCTCGTAGGCTGGCGGGCCATGCTGCACCTCTACGACACCGCCACACGGCAGGTCCGCGAGCTCGCGATGCGCGAGCCCGGCTCGGTGAGCATCTACCTCTGCGGCCCGACGGTCTACGGTCCGCCGCACCTCGGCCACGGTCGGGCGACGCTCGTCTACGACGTGCTGCGCCGGTACATGGAGTGGACGGGCCTGAAGGTCCGCCTGGTGTCGAACATCACCGACATCGACGACCGGATCATCGAGCGCTCGGCGCAGGAGCACCGGCCGTGGGAGGACATCACCCATCGCTGCGAGAGCGTGTGGTTCGAGGCGATGGGCAAGCTCGGCGTCGCCCGGCCGTCCGATGTCCCGCACGCCACCGAGTACGTGTCGCAGATGGTCGCGATGATCGAGCAGCTCGTCGAGAACGAGCGGGCGTACGCGACCGAGGACGGCGTGTACCTGAGCGTCGAGA
>JAODBQ010000024.1 GCA_025464045.1 Ilumatobacteraceae bacterium | reverse complement strand
TGCCGCGTGCTGCGCAAGCGCGACCTGCCGGTCTCGCCGCTGCTCGTGCTCGTCGGCGGCGGCCAGCTCGCCGACCTCGAGCTGCGCGACGAGCTGTTCGACGACTTCTGCCTGACCCCCTTCCACCCCATCGAGGTCGAGGCGCGGCTGCGCCACATCCTCTTCCGCGGCGGCACCGAGAGCCGTCCGGAGATGGTCGAGTACGGCGGCCTGGCCCTCAACCTGGAGACCTACCAGGCGCTGATCGAGGGTCGCCCGCTCGACCTGACGTTCATGGAGTACGAGCTCCTCAAGTTCCTCGCCCAGAACCCGGGCAAGGTGTTCACCCGCGAGATGCTGCTCAGCCGGGTGTGGGGCTACGAGTACTACGGCGGCGCCCGCACGGTCGACGTGCACATCCGCCGCCTTCGCGCCAAGCTCGGCGAGGAGCACGCCAACCTGATCCAGACCGTTCGCTCGGTGGGGTACCGGTTCGGCCAGAGCCGCTGGAACGCCTGACCGACTGACGGGCTCGGCAGCGGGTGGGCGCGATCGCTAACCGGTCGCGGCGACCGCTGCGCCGACGAGCGCGGCAAACGCGACCTCGCCCGCTTCGTTCGGGTGCAGGTCGTCGCTCGCCAGCAACTTCTTCGACTTGTCGGAGGCGAGCGCGTACCAGGACGCGACGGTGGTGTTCGGTCGCCTCGCAGTGGTCTCGCGCAACGCGGTGTTGAAGATCTTCGTCTGAGCGAGTGCGGCCGGTCGATAGACGTCGACCCACACGACGGGCGTGTCGGCCGGCGGCATCGCCAGCATCGCCGCGATCAACGCCGGGTAGGCATCCGCGTCGACGTTGTTGACGTCGTTCGTGCCGAGCGCGAACACCCACACGTCGGGCTTCAGCCCGACCTTGAGCAGGTTGGTCAGCACCTGCTCGCCGTTGAGCGGTTCGCTCTTGCCGTTGCCGACCTGGATCCGACGGCTGACCTCGGCGTCGATGGTGACGTCGGCGATGCCCTTGGCGCTGAACACCGACGTCAGCGCAGGCTTGGAGCGGAAGGTGATCGAGTCGCCGATCATCCCCACCGAGCGCACCGGTCCGGGCGCGCTCGTCGGCGTCGTCACCTCGGCGGGTAGCACCAGCTCGGGCGTCGATCCGCCCGTCTGCGGATCGCCGGGTGTCGTCGATGTGGTCTTCGAGCAACCGGCGGCCACCGCCAGCGCGGCGAGCAGGAACGTGCGGCGCGACAGCCGGTGGGAGCGGTCGGCAACGGGCATCCGCTCAATTGTGGTGGACCGCCTGCCCGATCCGGCGTCACTCCGGTCACAGGTCTCGATCCACGTTCGCGCATCCAACAACGCAGGCGACAACCACGACGCAACGGCACCAGGCGTGGAGCGCATGGGTTCGGGCGTGCACGCCCGACTCAGTCGAGTCGTTGGATCCTCCTGGCGTGGGCGGCGTGGGCGGTCAGCATGTGGTCGACGTCGGGATGGACGAGCTGCCCGTCGCGGACGAGGAACCGCCCGTGGACGATCGTGTGCCACGCCGACGTCGGACCGCATCGCAGCCACGCTTCGATCGGATCGGCGACCGCGCCCGAGAACGACGGGCCAGTGAGCTTCCACACCGCCACATCGGCGACCGCACCGGGCACCAGCACGCCGAGCTCGCCGTCGCGTCCGAGGCAGGCTGCTCCGCCCAACGTCGCGCACTCGAGCGCCATCCGCGCCGTGCCGGCCGGCGCGCCGTCGCGCAGCTTGGCGAGCAGCATCGCCTCGCGCGCTTCGAGCCACAGCGAGCCGCTGTCGGCCGACGACGAGCCGTCGACGCCGAGCCCGACGCGCACCCCGGCGCGCAGCATCGGCACGACCGGAGAGATGCCCGACGACAGGATCATGTTGCTGCTCGGGCAGTGCGCCACGCCGATGCGCGCGGCGCCGAGTCGCTGCACCTCGTCGTCGTTCGGCGTCACGCAGTGCGCCACCCACGTGCGGTCGGAGCACCAGCCCGTGCGCTCGAGGTACTCCATCGGCCGACAGCCGAAGGTCGCGACCGAGAAGGCGTCGTCCTCGGCGTTCTCGGCGAAGTGGGTGTGCAAGCGCACGTCGAGCCGCTCGGCGAGCTCGGCCGAGCGCACCATCAGCTGCTCCGTGACGGTGAACGGGCTGCACGGGGCGAGCGCGATGCGGACCATCGCGCCGTGCTCGCGGTCGTGGTGTGCGGCGACCGCTGCTTCGCTCGCGGCGAGGATCTCGTCATCGTCGCTGACGACGTCGTCGGGCGGGAGGCCACCGTCCTTCTGGCTCAGCGACATCGATCCACGGGTCGGGTGGAATCGGATGCCCAGCTCGCGCGCCGCAGCGATCTCCGCGCCGAGCAGATCGCCGGCGCCGTGCGGGTGCAGGTAGAGGTGGTCGGTGGACGTCGTGCAACCGCTGATCGCGAGCTCGGCGAGTCCGACGAACGCGCTCGCGTAGACGGCCTCCTCGTCGATGGCCCGCCACAGCGGATAGAGCGACTGCAGCCACCCGAACAACGGCTTGTCGGTCATCGGCGGGTAGGCCCGGGTCAGGTTCTGGAACATGTGGTGGTGGCTGTTGACGAGCCCGGGCGTCACGAGGCAGTCGGCAACGTCCACCGTCTCGGCCGCGGCCGGCGGTACGTCGGTGCTCGTCCCCACGGCCTGCACCAGACCGCCGGTGATCGCCACCCAACCGCCGGCCAGCTCGCGCCGCCCGCCGTCGAGCGTGGCCAGGAGGCGCGCGTTGTGCAGGACGAGGTCGGCCATGGTCAATCTCCTCGGAGCGAATCGATGATCACGATGATGTCGTCGAGCGAGGTGCGCGGGTTGACGATGCACAGACGCAGCACCGTCTCGCCGTTCCACGACGTCGGGACCACGAACGCTTCGCCGGCCGCGAGCATCTCGTCGCTCCACAGCTGGTAGCGGGCCGGGCTCCACCCGACGCGGCGGAACAGCAGCACGCCGAGCTCCGGCGGCATCAGCAGCTCGAGGTGGGTCGACTCGCCGATCGCCTCGGCGGCGCGACGGGCGACCTCGAGCGTGGACTCGATCGCGTCCCGGTACGCATCGGTGCCGTACGTCGCCAGGCTGAACCAGAACGGCAGCCCGCGCGCCCGCCGACTGAGGTGGTGGGCGTAGTCGCTCGGGTTCCACGCCGGCGCGTCCTCGTGGTGCAGGACGTCCAGGTACTCGGCCTGCTGGGTGTGTGCGGCGCGTGCGACGGCAGGGTCCCGGTACAGCAGCGCGCAGCAGTCGAACGGTGCGAACAGCCACTTGTGCGGATCGACGATGAAGCTGTCGGCGCGTTCGACCCCGGCGTACTTCGCGCGCACGCTCGGCGCGGCCAGGCCGGCACCGCCGTACGCGCCGTCGACGTGGAGCCACGTGCCCAGCTCGGCAGCGACATCGGCTGCGCCGGCCAGGTCGTCGACGACACCGGCATTGGTCGTGCCGCACGTGACGACCACGGCGAACAGCCGCTCGCGGTCGACGTCGGCCATCTCGGCGACCGTGGCGCGCAACGCGTCGCCGCCCATCCGGCCCACCTCGTCGGCCGCGACCATCAGCACGTCAGCGTCCATCGCCCTCGCTGCCGAGGCGATGCTCGAGTGCGCCCCCTTCGACGCCAGCAGCAGCCCGCGCGTCCGATCGAGCCGGCCTGCGGCCCGGGCCCGCCAGCGGAAGCGGGCCGCGATCAGCGCGCTGAGGTTGCCGGCGGTGCCACCGCTGACGAACACCCCGCCCGCCTCGCGCGGCAACCCGGCGAGGTCGGCGATGTAGCGCAGCGCCTCGTTCTCGGCGAACACCGCGCCGCCACCCTCCAACCACG
This sequence comes from Ilumatobacteraceae bacterium, assembly GCA_025464045.1. Taxonomy (GTDB): domain Bacteria; phylum Actinomycetota; class Acidimicrobiia; order Acidimicrobiales; family Ilumatobacteraceae; genus JAODBQ01. Next base: position 327 of record JAODBQ010000024.1, on the reverse strand, counting down.
AGCCGGCGTAGATGCTCGACGCGCCGACGACGAGGTCGAACAGGATCGAGGCCTCGGTCGGTGCCGCCGGCACGAAGGAGAGGAACCGCGGATGGTCGACGGAGATGCACGCCGGCGCGAGCACGGTGTCGAAGATCCGTAGCGCCTCCAGCCCACCGATGCCCGCCGGGGTGATCGTCGTCCCGGCCGTCTCGCGCAGCTCGCCAGGCGTTCGCGGGCGGTCGAGCGGTGGATCGACGCTGACCCGCTCGACCGCGTACCGCACGATCGCCTCGGTCAGCACCTGGTTGTCGGCGTCGCGCCGGTGCATCTCGGGCATCGCCGGAC
>JAODBQ010000023.1 GCA_025464045.1 Ilumatobacteraceae bacterium | reverse complement strand
GTGGCCGACGCGTTCGGTGGCGGCTGGACCGTCGCGCGCCGGTTGGAGATCCTCAAGGACCCACGCCACGGTTCCTACGGCGTCGCCGCGCTGTGCGGTTCGATCGTCGTGCGCGTGATCGCCCTCGGTTCGCTGCCCGGGCCGGCGACGTTGTTCGCTGCGGCGGTAGCTGCGCACGCGATCGGACGCGCGTCGGCGGTCGGTCTGATGGCGATCGTCCGTCCGGCGGGTCCCGCAGGCTTGGGTGCGGACTACGTCAAGGACCTCCGTCCGGGCGCGGCGTGGACGGGCGCAGCAGCCGCCGTCGCGCTCGTTGCAGTTGCAACGGGTTGGTGGGTGGGCCCGCTCGTGGCCGCCGCCGCCGTCGGCGCCGTCGCCGTCGGCGCGCTCGCCGTGCGCAAGCTCGGCGGGATCGGGGGCGACGTGCTCGGCGCATGTGAACAGGTGGTCGAGTGCCTGTGCCTGGTGGTGCTGAGCGGGCTCGCCCGACACCACGGCGTCTGGTGGGCGAGGTGACGCAGCCGGCGCGTCCACCCCCCGTCCGTCGGCTCCTCGTGATCGGGATCGGCGCCGGCGATCCGGCGTTGATGACGATGCAGGCGGCCGAGGCCGTCGCGGCGTTGGACGTCGTCCTCCTCGTCGACAAGGGCGAGCACGGCCAGGATCTCGCCGACGTGCGCCAGGAGATCCTCCGCCGGCACGGCCGCCGGCCACCGGCACGCTCGATCGAGCTGCGCGACGGCACGCGCGACCCTGCCCTCGCATACGACGAGGCGGTGGCCCGCTGGCACGGCGAACGGGTGGTCGCGTTCGAGCGAGCGTTGCGCGACGAGGTGGCCGACGGCGAGACCGCCGGGATCCTGGTGTGGGGCGACCCGTCGCTCTACGACAGCACGCTGCGGATCGTCGACCAGGTCGTCGAGCGTGGCAACGTCGACGTGCAGCACACCGTGATCCCGGGTGTCAGCAGCCTGCAGCTCCTCGCCGCCCGCCACCGCATCCCGCTGAACCGGATCGGCCGCGCGGTGCACATCACCACCGGCCGCCTGCTCCGACAGGGGCTGCCTCCCGGCGTCGACGACGCGGTGGTGATGCTCGATGCCGCGGTCTCGTTCACGACGCTCGTCGGGGAGGGGTTCGAGATCTTCTGGGGCGCGTCTCTCGGCACCCCTGACGAGCTGCTGGTGGCCGGACCGTTGGACGACGTCGCCGACCAGATCGTCGCGCTGCGCGCGCAGGCGCGGGCCCGGCTCGGCTGGGTGTTCGACATCTACCTGCTGCGGCGCCTCGAACGTGCGTGACGCCCGAGCTGCGCAGCGACGAGCGCGGCCGCGGACACGGCGGTGGCTCGCCGCCGCAGGCGCACGGCCGCGAGGATGTCGGTCGGTGCCGGCGTGCGGCCCGCCCCCAGCGCGCCGCGATCCTCGATGTCGTCGCCGTAGCGGTTGACGCCGCCGAGGCGGAGATCGAGCGCCGCGGCGAACGCCGCTTCGATCACGCCGCCGTTCGGCGACGGGTGCCTGCCTGCATCCTGGCGCACCGTGCGCCACACCGCGACGGCCCGACGCGGCCGGGCGAGCGCCACCGCCCCGGCCATGAGGCGCGCCGGACCGTGGTTGAGCACGTCGTCGAGCCGTGCGCTCGCCCAGCCGAACTGCCCGTAGCGCGTGTTGCGATGCCCGACCATCGCGTCGAGCGTGTTCACCGCGCGGTGGACGAGCACCGCGGGAGCGCCGCCGACGGACGCCCAGAACAACGAGGCGGTGACCGCGTCGACCCCGTTCTCGGCCACCGACTCGATGACGGCACGGCTCAGCTCGTGCGCATCGAGGTCGGACGTCGCCCGGCCGACGAGCGAGCGCACGTCCTCGCGCGCGGTGAGCAGGTCCCCGGACTCGACGGAGCGCGCGACCCGCAGCGCCTCGTCGTCGAGCATCCTCCCGGCGGCGCACACCGCCGTCGCGCACACGGTCGCCACCGAGGCCCCGACGAGTTGCCGCAGCACCGCGCCGGTTGCCGCGGCGACGGTGATCCCGACGGCGAGGAAGGCGACGCCGTTGCGCCGCCGATCGGCGTAGACCGTCGCCTCGACGCGCTGCATCAGTGAACCGAAGCGCGCGACCGGGTGGACCCGGGCGGATGGCTCACCGACCAGCTGATCGACGACGAGCCCGAGCGTGGCGGCGGCCGCCGTCACGAACGCACCGTCACGTGCGGGCCATCACCGCGGCGAAGGCGTCGCACACGCGGTCGAGCTGCGCCGGAGGGGGGAGCGCGACACGGTGCAGACCGTCGAGACCGAACGAGGCGCAGTCGCGCACGACGACGCCGAACGGCGCGAGCCGCCGACGCAGGTCCGGCTGGCGGACGAGCAGCCAGTTGGCCGACGTGGGTGCCGCGTCGATGCCGAGCCCGACGAGCGCGACGAGGAGCTCGTCGCGCAGCCTGGCGATGCCGGTCGCCCAGGCCGCCAGATCGGTCCGCGCGAGCAGCTCCGGCAGCAGTGCCAACGCCAACCCGTTCACCGACCACTGGGGCTGGCGGGCCCGGATCCGCTCGGCCGAGTGCAGGTCGGGAGCGATCACGTAGCCGAGGCGCAGGCCCGGACAGCTCCACAGCTTCGTCAGCGAACCGAGGCGCCACGCCCCATCGTCGCCACGCGTCCAGCGGCCGGTCGCCAGCGCGAAGAACGCCTCGTCCCAGACGCCGGCCGTGTCGTCCGGAGCCGCCAGCTCGCCGAGCGGGTTCGACGGGTTCGAGCGCCAGCGCGGCGCGCGATCGTCGACCGCCGCGAGGTGGCGGCGGTACAGCGAGAACTCGGGCTCGATGACCGCGCCGGTGCGCACCTCGGCGGCGACGAGCGCGATCGCCTCGGAGCCGCCGTTGGTGAGGACGAGCCGGTCCGGATCCACACCGATCGCGTCCGCCAGGCACGCCGCCGCGCCGCGCGGATCCGGGTAGCGGGTGAGCGCGCCGTGGGCCTGACGGGCGAGGAGTGTCGCGGCGAGCGCCGTGACATCGGCGGCCAACGGGTTCATGCTCGCCGAGAGGTCGAGGATCACGCGGGGGTCGATCGCCAGTGCGGCGGCAACCGCGGCACCGTCGCCGCCGTGCGCGCCGGGCCCCGGCACCCGATCATGGCGCTCGCTCACGGCTGTGCGGAGGGTGGCGCAGCCGCCCCCACCGGGGATCCGACCATCGCGACCGCGAGGGTGACGTGCGCCGATCGTTGCACGGTGCCGACGACGTGGCCGCCGGCGGCGAGCGCGGCGGCGGTCTCGGCGACGCGGGCGCGGATCCCGAACGACCGCGTGCAGGGCAGGCTCGCCGCTTCCAGCGCGTCGTCGTCGATGCCGCTCACCGGGGGGCCGAGCCGCAGGCGCGGATCGCCGGCGAACCGCTGCCGCGTGGCGATCAGGGCGACCTCGTCCAACGTCAGCCGGTGCTCGGCGAGCGCCGCCTCGACGAGCTCGCGCACCTCGGTGGCCGTGGCCCTCGACGACATGCCGATGCCCAGCACCGCCCGGGCGCTCAACGCCGCCCTCGACAGACGAAGACCGGGTTGGTCGGTTCGAGCCGCATGCCGACGCCTGCGAGCGGCACGCTGCGGTCGACGTGGACCTGGATCATCTCCCCGAGCAGGTCGAGCGCGGCGACCGCCCTGTCGATCAGCACGAACGTGGCGACCAGCACGCCGCCGGGGCGCAGCCGTTCCCAGCAGGTGCGCACGACGTCGAGGCCGCCGCCCCCGACGAAGACCCGGTCGGGATCGGGGAGGCCGTCCAGCGCGTCGGGCGCACGGGCCACGACGACATCGACCTGATCGACGACGCCAGCGCGGCGCGCGTTGATCGTGATGTTGACCGCGTCGGCGGCGACCTGCTCGACCGCGCAGACGTGCAGGCCCGGCGCGACCGTCGCAGCCTCCACACCGATCGAACCGCTGCCGGCAGCGACGTCCCACAGCACGCCGGCGCGCGGCAGCATCAGCTGCCCGAGCACGATCGAGCGGACCTCCGCCTTGGTGATCATGCCCCGGCGGTGGGCGAACTCGTCCTCGTCCCGCCCCCACGACAGCGGCGGCGCATCGGCGTCTGCACGGCCGGGCGCGATCAGCAGGAGCACCGACAGGCCGTCGTGCTGCCCGGCCGCCAGACCGTGCAGGTCGGTGTCCACGATCCGCTCGTCCGCCTCGCCGATGCGGCTGACCACCACCGCCCGGCGTGGTCCGCAGCCGGACGCGAGGAGCTCCTTGCCGAGCACCTCGGGCGGGTTGGTCGGCGAGGTCAGCACGGCGACCTTCGCCGATCGCATCGTGTGCTCGATGGCGTCGCGCAACGGCCGGCCGTGCGCGGAGACGACGTCGGCGTCGTCCCACGACAGCCCGATCGCCGCCCAGGCGAGCGACACCGACGACGGTGCCGGGTGGACGCGCAGCTCGTCGCCGACGAAGCGCGGGCGCAGCGTGCGGGCGATCCCGAAGAACCCCGGGTCGCCCGACGACAGCACGCAGACCCGGCGGCCAGCGGCGCGGCGTGCGGCGATCAGCTCCACCAGCGGGGCGAGGGTGCCGACGAGGTCGACCCGTTCCACGGCGGTGTCGCCCGTGCGGAACCGTTCGAGGTGGCGGGGCGAGCCGACCAGCACGTCGGCCGTGGCGATCGCGTCGTGCGCTGCCGCGCCGAAGACCTCGCCCCCGACCACGCCGACGACGGCCACCGTGCCCTCAACCATCGATCACCCCGGTGGCGCGGCGGAAGCGCGTCGTGTACGCGGCGTCATAGACGTGGCTGCGGCCCGCGGACTGGTCGTCGGCGCCGGCGAGGGCGGGGCCGACGAGGATCAGCGCCGTTGCCTCGATCGCGGCGCGGTGGGCGTCCGCAGCCATCTCGCCGATCGTGGTCCGGATCAACAGCTCGTCGGGCCAGCTGACGCGCTGGCCGATCAGCACCGGCGTCGCCGCGGTGTATGCCGATCCCGCACCGAGGAGGTGACCGGCGAGGTGGTCGACCAGGCCGGCGGAGAGGAACAGCGCCAGCGTGGCCCCGGTCGCGGCGTAGGCGGCGATCGTCTCACGAGCCGGCATCGAGGCGCGCGTGCCCGCGGCGAGCCGGGTGAGCACGACGCTCTGGGCGACAGCCGGGATCGTCAGCTCGCATCCGGCCGCGGCCGCGACAGCGCCGAGGGAGGAGACGCCCGGGACGATCTCGAACGGCCGGTCGTTGGCGCGGCACCACGCGATCTGCTCGCCGATCGCGCTGTACACCGCAGGGTCGCCGGAGTGGAGGCGGACGATCGCGGCATCGGGGTGGCGGGCGTAGACGTCGCACACCTGCTCGAGCGTCATCCGCTTGGAGTCATGGATCTCGGCGTCGGGCCGGCAGTGGGTGAGCAGCGCCTCGGGCACGAGCGACGCAGCCCACACGACGACGTCCGCCTCGCGGAGCCGCTGCGCGCCGCGCAGGGTGATCAGGTCCGCCGCACCCGGCCCGGCGCCGATGAACGAGATCATCGGGAGGTGTCGATCCCGACGCGGCGCCGGCCGGGGAAGATCACCGTCGCGAGGTACGAGATCGGCCCGTCGGCGGCATCGCCCAGTGCGACGATCCGCTGTCCTGGCAGCCCGCTCAGCTCCGCCACCAGGGTCCCGTCGCGATCGTGCTCGGCGGCCAGCACCTTCAACGTCGCCCCGTCCGTCGTGGCCTTGTAGAGGATGACGGCGTCGTCGGTGGCGGAGAGTCGCTCGGCGAGCTCCGCCACGTCGCCGAGGACGACGATCGCCGCGCCGGGTCGGCCGAGCGGCACGACGGCGTCGCTCGCGGCCGCCTGGTACGACGTGATCCCGGGTTCGGCGAGGATCGGCACGCCCGGACGCTCGGCGCGCACGATCGCCGCGAGCTCGGGGAAGATCGACCACTGGCAGGGATCGCCGAGCAGTGCCACTGCGACGAGCTCGGCAGCCGCGAGGGCGGCCTCGACCGCGTCGGCGACGGCACGCAACGAACGTTCGCGAGAGGCCGGATCCGACGCGATCGCGAACGGCAGACGCTCCAGCAACGCTGCCGGTGTGGCGGCGCGCACGACCATCTCGGCCCGGCCGACGGACCGGGGATCGGTGGTGATGACGAACACCCGGTCAGCGGCGAGGAGGGTCGCGCGCGCCCGGCCGGTGAGCAGGCCGGGGTCGCCGGGTCCGACGCCGACGCCGATCAGCGCCGGGCGCGGTGAGGAGATGGCGGTTCCGGCGGACGCCGGCGGTGCCGTGGGCATGGCGACCGTGATGAAGCGCTCGATCGCGTGGCGGATGAGGTCGGCCTCGGAGCGTCCGGTGCCGGTCGCCACCCGGGCCAGGGACTGCTTGAGCTCCTCCGGCAGGTAGATCGACGACTTGCGCACGGCCGCAGGCTAGTTCGGGTAGGGCACACGTAGGGCAGAGCACGAACGCACGAACGCAGCCGCCAGATCGGGTCGGGCACCGAGGTGGGCGTGGACGTACGAGGCGATCAGCCGTTCGCCGGCGAACCCGCCGGTGCCCGCGCCGTGACGGCCGACCAGTTCGAGCGCGGTGCCCCGCGGCTCCGTGACGGAGTAGTGGAACTCGTGGCCGCGCAGCGTCGTCCCGGCCGCCCCCAGCGGGCTGGTAGCCGTCGTCGTGGCGGCCCGGTAGCCGAGCGTCAGCCGATCGGTCATGCGCGCGCGGGCGGGGACGACGCCGGCCATCGGATGACCGTCGAGCTGCTCGGACAACCACAGCAGACCGCCGCACTCGGCCCACACGACGAGCCCGTCGGCGACCCGTGAGCGGACGTCGGCGAGCAGCGCCACGTTCTCGCCGAGCTGGCCTGCGAAGACCTCCGGGAAGCCGCCGCCGGCCAGCAGACCCGAGCACGCGGGCGGCAGCGCAGCGGCGGTGCACGGGTCGAACGCCACGAGCTCGGCTCCGGCAGCCGCCAGCGCCTCGAGGTTGTCGGGGTAGGTGAAGCTGAACGCCGGGCCGGCCGCGACGGCGATGCGCACCGGGTCGCTCCCGCCTCGCTCGGGCAGCGCGACCGGCGGCGCGGTCGACGTGCCGGCGCTGCGGGCGAGCGCGACGACGGCGTCGAGGTCGCAGCGGTCGGCGATGAGCCCGGCGAGGAGCTGGATCGACTCGGCCACCGCGGCGCTGCCCTCGGCGACGGGGATCAACCCGAGATGGCGGTCGCGCCACTGCAGTCGGTCGTCGCGGTGGAGCACGCCGAGGACCGCCACGCCGGATGCGGCGAGCGCATCGCGCAGCAGCGTCTCGTGGCCGGAGCTGCCGACCCGGTTGAGGATCACGCCGCCGAGCTGCAGCCGCGGATCGTGGGTGGCGAAGCCGTGCACGAGTGCGGCGACGGACTGGCTCATCGCCGCGGCGTCGACGACCAGCACCACGGGTGCGTCCAGCGCGACGGCGACGTCCGCGGTGGACGACGGTGAACCATCGCCGGCGCCGTCGAACAGGCCCATCACGCCCTCCACGACCAGCACGTCGCATCCCGCCCCGGCGCGTCCGGCGAGCGGGGCGATCGCCTCCGCCCCGCAGAGCCACATGTCGAGGTTGCGCGACGGCCGACCGATCGCCAGCGAGTGGTACCCGGGGTCGATGAAGTCGGGCCCCACCTTCGCCGCGCCGACGCGATGGCCGGCGCGCCGCAGCGCCGCCATCAGCCCGGTCGCGACCGTGGTCTTGCCGACGCCGGAGTGGGTGCCGGCGATGACGAGCCGCGGTGGCAGTGGCAGTCGCGCGGCCGTCATCCTCAGTACTCGATGCCCTTGCGCGCCCCGACGCCGACGTCCATCGCGTGCTTGACCTTGGTCATGTCCGTGACGGTGTCGGCGATCGCGATCAGCTCCGGTGCCGCGTAGCGGCCGGTCAGGACCACGTTCGTGCGCACCGGACGCGCCGCGATCACGTCGACGAGCTCGGCGACCGGCACCCAGTCGTACTTCACGATGTAGGTGGCCTCATCGAGGATCACCAGGTCGTACGCGCCGCTGCTGATCTTCTCGGCGGCGACCGACCAGCCGTGGCGGCCCTTCGCCGCCGTCTCGTCGAGGTCGGTGGACTCCCAGGTGAACCCGTCGCCGAGGGTGAACCACTCGATGCCGAGGTGGTCGGCGAGCTTGCGCTCACCGACCTTCCACTTCTCGCTCTTGACGAACTGCACGACGCACACCTGCCAGCCCCTGGCCCACGCGCGGCCCATCACGCCCATCGCCGCCGAGGTCTTGCCCTTGCCGGTACCGGTGTTGATCAGGAACCGCGACGGCTGGGCCATCGGCGGAGCGTAGCAACGGCACAGCGACGTAGGGCAGCCTGCCCTACCTGCACTATCGTCCGTGCCGATGCCCGCCGTCGTGCCGTTCCGAACCAGGGGAGCCTGCCCCGGCGTGTTCGACCCGATGGAGAGCGGCGACGGCTGGCTGGTGCGCGTCCGGCTCCCCGGCGGCGCGCTGCCGGCGGCGGACATGCGCACCGTGGCCGCGATCGCACGGACGTGCGGCTCGGGGGCGATCGACCTCACCTCACGGGCGAACCTCCAGCTCCGCGGCCTGTCGGCGAGCGATCTCGAGCACACCGGTGCAGCCCTCGTCGGCGCAGGCCTGGCCCGACCCGACGGGCGTCTGGACGCGATGCGGGCGATCGTCGCCAGTCCGCTGACCGGGCGCGACCCGACGGCGACCGTCGACGCAACACCGGTCGTCACTGCGATCGAGCAGCGGCTCGTGGCCGACGTCGCGGGCGAGCTGCCGAGCAAGTTCGTGATCGTCGTCGACGACGGTGGTGCATGGCCCCTCGAACACCTCGACGCCGACGTGACGTTGCGCGCCCGACCCGGTGGCGCGGAGTGGTTGGTCGCCGTGCGCGGCGCGGCGACGCCGATCGGGATCACCGCCGATCCGTGCGGTGCGGCGGGGCGGGTCGCCAACGCGTGTGTCACGGCGTCGGCGCGGATGGACGCCGTGGCGCGCGCGCTCGAACCGCGGGCCCTGCTCGAGCTCCTCGCGGTGGGGCCGCTCCCGACGTCGTGGAGCGGTGATCACCGCAGCGTCGCGACGATGGCGGTGACCGCCGCTGGCGTGCTGCCGCACCTCGATCCAGCGCAGCGCAACGTGGTGGCCGCGCCGTTCCTCGGCCGGCTCGACGCGTCGACGATGGACGCGCTGGCCGCCATCGCGGAGCGCAACGCGGCCGAGGTGCGCGTGACGACCGGGCGTTCGCTGGCCATCTGCGACATCCCGTGCGAACGGGTCGACCAGCTCGTGTCCGACCTGCGCGGGCTGGACCTGATCGTTGCCGCCGACGACCCGCGTGCCCTGCTGTCGGGGTGCGTCGGCTCACGCGGGTGTCGTTCGGCCCACGCGGACACGACGGTGTTCGCGCACGCGCTCGTGGCGGCAGGGGGCAGCACCGGCGCGGTGCACGTCTCCGGCTGCGGCAAGTGCTGCGGCGCCCCGGTCGGGCCGGCCAGCCTCGTGCTCGTCGCCAACGAGCACGGCCAGTTCGCGCCGCGCGGGGACGATCGGTGAGCCGGTGAACCTGTCCTACGAGCACGACGGCCAACGGATCTACGACGCGTCGTTCGCCACGATCCGCGCCGAGGCGGATCTCTGCGGTGTGCCCGCCGACCTCGAACCGGTGGTGGTGCGGATGATCCACGCCTGCGGCGACGTCGACATCGTCCCGCTGGTCGAGGCCTCGCCGGGCTTCGTCGCTGCCGCTCGGCGCGCGCTCCGCGATGGGCGACCGATCTGGTGCGACTCGCAGATGGTCGCCGACGGGATCACCCGGCGCAGGCTGCCCGCCGCCAACGCCGTGGGCTGCACGCTGCGCGACCCGGGCATCGCCGAAGCGGCGGCGGCGATCGGCAACACCCGCTCCGCGGCGGCGGTCGATCGCTGGCTCGGCGACGACGGTGCAGCCGGCGGCCTCGACGGGTCGGTGGCGGTCATCGGCAACGCCCCGACCGCGC
>JAODBQ010000292.1 GCA_025464045.1 Ilumatobacteraceae bacterium | reverse complement strand
AGCTCACCGCCAAGATCGCATAGCGCCCGTCGATGCCGGCGCCGAGCACCGGCGCGGCCACCACGAGATCGAGCAGACGGCGATCGCGCGAAGCCGCGAGCGCGCGGCCGACGACCGTGGCCGCTCGTGTCGCTCACGACCAGGGCGCGGCGTCCTTGTAGTGGCGCAGCATGTTGCGGGCGACGACCATGTGGTGCACCTCGTCGGGGCCGTCGTAGATCCGTCCGTAGCGGGCCTCGCGGTACATCTTGTCGAGCGGGGTGTCGCTGGTGACGCCGAGGGCGCCGTGGACCTGGATCGCCCGGTCGATGACGTTGTGGAGCATCTTCGCCCCGTGGAACTTGACGAGGCTGATCTCGACGCGAGCCTCCGAACCGGAATCCATCACCCGCGCCGCATCGAGCGTCATCAACCGGGCACCTTGGATCTCCGCGGTGGACTCGGCGATCATCGTCTGGATCGCGCCCTTCTCGGCCAGCATCGACCCGTGTGCGTAGCGGTTCAGCGCCCGCTCGCACATCAGCTCGAACGCCCGCTGCGCTTGGCCCAGCCAGCGCATGCAGTGGAAGATCCGGCCGGGGCCGAGGCGCTTCTGGCTGATCAGGAACCCCTCACCGCGGTTGCCGAGCAGGTTCGAGCGGGGCACGCGCACGTTGTCGTAGACGACCTCGCAGTGCTGGCCGCCGACGTGGCCCATCGTCGGCACGGCGCGCTGGATGAGGTAGCCAGGCGTGTCGGTGGGCACGATGATCGAGCTGAACTGCATGTGCTTCTCGGCATCCGGCTCGGTCTTCGCGAACACCGTCGTGAACGCGGCCCGCGACGCGCCGGACGTGAACCACTTGCGCCCGTTGATGACCCACTCGTCACCGTCGAGGTACGCGCTGGTCTCCATCCGCGTCGGATCGCTGCCCGCGACGGCCGGCTCGGTGAGCCCCACCGACGGATACACGTCGCCGGCGACGAGCGGCGCGAGGAAGCGGTCCCGCTGCTCGTCGCTGGCGTAGAGGTTGAGCATGATCGAGTCCTGCATCGTCGCCGAGCCGACGGCCACCTGCCCGTACTCCGAACGGCCGATGATCTCGTTGAGGTAGACGAAGTCCATGAACGGCAGGCCGCCGCCGCCGATCTCCGCCGGATGGCCGAGCGCCCAGAGGCCGCGCTCCTTCGCCTCGGCCTTGAGGTCCGCCATCACGCCGGTGTTGCGACGGCTGGCGGCATCACCTGGACCCGCGACACCACGGGACGTGTCCTCGCCACGCGCCTCGGCAGCTTCGTAGAGCTCCATCGGCAGGCCCGTGTCCGGATGGAACCCGTGCTCGCTCTGGCGCTCCAGCTCCGGCTCGGCCTTGAACACCACGTTGTCGATGAAGTCCTTCATCCGCGCCCGCAGCTCGCGCACCTCGTCGCTCATCCCGATCGCCTGCGCCATCATGACCCCCCAACGGTCTCGTCTGCGGCACGATACGCCCGCTGCCGGACCCCGGTCGCTGCGGAACGGCCGGCGAGCTGGCGCAGTTGCATCTGGCCCGCCGCTCGCGGGGCGTCGCCCCGGCGGTGGAACAGGTCAGGCAGGGGTGGGGAGCTCGCGGCGGATCGACCAGGCGGCGATCTCCGTACGGCTGGACAACCCGAGCTTGGCGAGGATGTTGGAGACGTGCACGGCCGCCGTCTTCGGCGAGATGTACAGCTGCTCGGCGAGGCGAGCGTTCGTCAGGCCCGTGGCGATCAGCCCGGCCACCTCGGTCTCCCGTGCGGTCAGGTCGCCGATCGGGCGCGCCGCCGTCCCCTCCAGCCGGCCGAGCATCGCCTCGGCGCGGTCGCGTCGCCAGCCCGGCCAGCTGCGCAGCGCGTCGAGCGCGGCGTGCGCCGCCACCACCGCACCCTCGCGGTCACCCTGCGCGAGCAGCGCCGACGCCAGGGACACGTGCAGCGAACCCTCGACGAAGCGCGGCAGGTGCTCGCGCGCGCTCGCGAGGGTGGCGCGCAACATCTCCACGGCGCGGGCGGCGTCGCCGCCGGCGAGCGCGAGCAACCCCTCGGCGGCATCGGCCAGCTCGGTGCGGGCCGGATGGTCGGCGAGGAACCCGTCCAGCATCCGCGCCCGGATCTCGGCGGCGGAGATGCCGACGTCCAGCGAGCTGGCGACGGCCTGCACCACGATCCCCCGCGCGAACCAGTCGTCGCTGAGCGGCGCGCTCTCGACGAACAGCTCGAAGTCGATCCGACCCTGCCGGCTGTCCTGGGCGACGGCGTCGAGGTTCAGGCGGGCGATCGTCAGCTCGACGACGGAGCTGTCCCACGTGCACGCGGCGCGGAACGCGTCCTCGCGCAGCAGGGCCCGTCCATCGGCGACCCGGCCCTCCTCCGCGGCGAGCGCGACCGCCGTCGCCTGGTACTCGACCAGCTGCTTCTTGGCCGGCATCCAGCTGACCCACTCGTCGAGCGTCCGCCGGAACGCGTTGAGATCCCCACTCGCCTGCGCAGCGAGGGCGTCCCACCACATCACGTTGACGTGCCCGAGCTTGTCGAACCCCGACGCCGCAGCGGTCGTGCGCAGCTCGTCGCGCATCGCCCTGCTCTCGGCGTTGTGCGGCGCGAGCAGTGTCAGCGTGTTGTTCAGCGCCCTGCTGAGCAGCACGCCGTCGCCGATCGCGCGGGCGTCCTGCGCGACGTCGCGCAGCGCGGCCAGCGAGAGGCGCAGCTGGGCGCGATGCGTCTGCGCGCTCGCCCACTCGACGCGAGCCTGGACGAGGATCTGCTTGTCGCCGGCGGCCTCGGCGTGGGCGATCGCGCGCTCGGCCCACGCGATCGAGTCGTCGTCGCCGGCGAGCATCAGCAGCTGCGCCACAGCTGCCTCG
>JAODBQ010000002.1 GCA_025464045.1 Ilumatobacteraceae bacterium | reverse complement strand
TCGCCAAGCCGTGCTGGGCGGCCTCGACAAACACCAGCCCGAACGGCTCGTGCCGCGACGGCAGCACGAACAGGTCAGCGGTACCGTAGTAGGCCTCCGTGTCGTTGACGTGGCCAAGGAACCGGATTGCGTGGCGGCTGCGCTCGCCGACACAGGCCTCGAGCCCCGCCTGGTCGCCGATCCCACCGATGCACACCCGGAGGCGCCCGAGCAGCACGTCGGGCAGCAGCTCCACCGCGCGGACGAGGACGTCAATGCCCTTGTCCGGGACCAGCCGCCCGAAACTCGTGAGCACGAATTCGTCTCCCCGGAAGCCCAGTTCTCGTCGGGACTCGCTACGACTGGCGTGCTCGACAACGGCCGGCACGCCGCACCGAATGAGGCGCAACTTGCCGCAGGGCACTCCGAACTGCACCTGCTGACGCCGCACGACGGCACTCGGCACGACGACCAGCCTGCAGAGGTAGGAAGCAATGAGGCGGTTGCGCCCGACAGTCGCGGTCGACGGCGCACCGGCGGCGTCGTAGCCGTGGACGGAGACGATCACTGGCAAGCCGGCAAGCCGGCAAGCGAGCCCTTCCACGAACGGAATATGCGAGCCCGGGCTATGGACGTTGACGATGTCAAACCTGGCGGCGCGCAAGGTGCGGGTGAACGCAAACAACTTGATCAGTCCGAACGAGTTCAGAGACGCCAGCAGCTCGTCAGCCGCGCACGGCGATCCATGAGCGGCGAACCACGCACAGAGCTCCTCCGAGTTGTGGCGCTGAGGGATCACACGCTCGGCGAGAACTCCCGCTTCGACAATTCGCGACCCAGCGTTTGCATGACCCCGTTCCATCCCACCAAACGCGTAGGCCGAGCCGGAGAGCACCCCCACGCGCGCGGTCTGAGTTCGGGGCTGTTCGCCCTGACGCACCGCGAGACTGACCTTGGCGCCGATACTCGTTCGAAGACGCTCCAGAACTGCGCGCACACGACGCGTCTCCGACGCTGGCCTCATTCGGACATTCATAGGCTTCTCCGTTCATGAACCTGCCGCAGCTGGTCTCGCGGAGGGCGAATGAACACTTCGAGGACCCGATCTCCGAGCCACTAACCGACACTATCAGTTGAACATCTAGCCCCAAATGGTCACGGGTCGCGGTCGGCCGACTACACGATTCGAACGGATTGGCGCTTGATAGGACCAGGTACGGCACGGTCCTCTCGCCCGGCAGCAAGCGGTCGCGCCAGCACGACCGAGAAGTCCTTGGTCGCGAGAGTGCGTCGGTCGCCTCGCGTAGCGGGCTGGCGGGCCTTCAGCAGCTCGGGCTCGCCCCAGAATGTCCGGCGATCCGGCGGCACACCCTAGCCCCAAGGTGCCGTTCAGGGCGTCCGATAAGCACGTCCGGACGCGCGGCGCGAGGGTATCCGGTAATGCCGGGTTGGCGACGCGTATCGGAACGGGTCGAGGGGCCGATTGAGACCCGACGGGAGTTGGGTGGAGTTCAGTGGTTGGTGTGGGCGTAGGCGGTGAGCTCGGAACGGTTGCGCACGTTCAGTTTGGTGTAGATGCGGCTGAGGTGGGTTTTGACAGTGGGAGTGGACATGTGAAGCGCGGTGGCGATCTCTGCGTTCGTTTCGCCTGTGGCGATGTGCGCGATGACGTTGTGTTCGGTGGGTGTCAGCGACCGTGGACCGAATGCTGGTCTTCCGCGTGGCCCGCGCGCCCGTCGGGCGAGCGCGGTGGCGTCGTCGAGGGTGAGTGTCGTGCCTTGTCTCCATGCGGTTGGCTCGGTGTTGGCGAGATGATCGGTGAGCGTTGCTGGTGCGCCGGCGGTGAGACGACCGTGGTAGTGGCGTTGGTTGCGCGCTGCGGACGCGGCAGCGAGCAGTGTTGCGGCGCGGGCGGGCTGTTCGGTGTGGGCGGACACGGCGGCGACGCCTTCGAGTGCGTCGATCTGCACGAGGCGAAGCGCGGCCTCGGATGCGCATTGCAGTGCGCCGTGGGCGGCGCGGTCGGCTGTGATGACGTCGTTGTCGAGGAGCGCGAGGCGTGCTCGGAGCACGCTGGCGCTTGCTCTCGGTAATGGTGCTGGTTCGGTGCTGGTCGCCAGTGCCTGATCGAGTCGGTCGAGCGCGGCGCGGGCGTCGGCGGGTCGGTGCGCTGCGATCAGCGTCGCGGCCTGTTCGCAGAGCACGTCGAACGCAGCGAGGCCGGTGGCCGTGGCGGCGGCAGCGACGGATGACGATGCCGCCTGTTGGAGATCGTTGCTGGTAATCGCCTTGGCCCATTCAACGACATGCGCGTAGTGCGAGGTGATCCGCAGGTGATCGGGCCCGACGAGGTTTGCTGCGCGACTGGCGAGGTGGTGGTCGTTGCAGGTGACGGCGAGGCGGGCTGTGGTGGCGGCCCAGTACAGCGAGATCATCTGCACCGGGCTTGGAACGCTCGGCAGACGGGCGAGGGCACCGACGGGGTCGCCGCTGTGGTGGAGGGCGAGGCACGCGCCCGGTCCCGCGGCGGTGTTGTCGGCGCTCTGCCCGGCCCGGGCGCAGATCTCTTCGACGAGCCGACAACACGCTGTCAGCTCTTCGAGTTGCCCGTAGGACGACAAGGCGACGACGAGCGCAGTGGCGGCCATCAACGCCGGGTAGTCGTCGCCGGCGGCGGTCGCGTCGGCGACCAGGGTGCGGAGCATGTCGAGATCACCGGTCACCCACGTCGACAACGCCAAGGCGGCCCGCACCGTATGCGCTGCAGTGGTGTCCTCAACCTGGTGGGCTGCGTGGAGGGCGGCTTGCCCGAGTGCCAACACGTCACGC
Organism: Ilumatobacteraceae bacterium; assembly: GCA_025464045.1. Taxonomy (GTDB): domain Bacteria; phylum Actinomycetota; class Acidimicrobiia; order Acidimicrobiales; family Ilumatobacteraceae; genus JAODBQ01. The sequence continues at coordinate 2,278 of JAODBQ010000002.1, read as the reverse complement.
CGGTTGACGAACGTCGCGGCGATCGCGACCGCGCCGACAGCTCGCGGCCAGTGGGGACCGCGTGGCCGGTCGGCGATGATCCAGTCGCGGACCCGGTCGCGGTCGGGCCATCCCCCTGACCCGAACGCGGTGTGGGCGATCGACCCAAGCACCCGGTCGGCAAGATCGCTGCCGTCGACCATCGCCCAGTCGATCATCGCCAGCACATCGTCGAGTGACGCTCTCAACGTTGCCAAGTCATGGGTGCGGCCCCACGTGCCAATCTCGATCGCCCGCGCCGACCAGTACCGCGCGTGGCGTCGCCTTGTCTCGGCGACCTCACCTGCCTCGCGCAACCGTTCCAGCGCGAAATGTCGAATCGGTTGCAACATCCGGTAACTGCCGGTCGACACGTTGAACTCGACCAGGCTCGTGTCGATCAAGCGACCGAGCGCGGCGAGGACCTGTGCCGCAGGTTGCGCGCTGTCACTACCGATCGCGACTGCGGCATCGGCGCCGAAGGTGGTGGGACAGACCGCCAGCCGACGCAACAGCGCCCTGTCACTGCCGTGGAGAAGGTCGAAGCTCCACGCGATGCACGCGTGCAACGTTGACTGGCGCGCCGGGATCGCGCGAGTGGCACTGCTGATGCCGGGCAGCGCCTGATCCAGGTCATCAGCGATGCCTGCCAGCGGTGTCGTGGCGCAGCAGGCCGCTGCGAGTTCGATCGCGAGCGGCATTCCGTCAAGACGGGCGCAGATCGTCGCGATGCGCATCGCGGCCTGGTCATCGATCACCAAGTCGGGCCGCACGCGCCGAGCTCGGTCGATGAACAGCGTCGCAGCATCGAACGCTTCCAGGCTGCTCACGGCCACGACCGCGCCGACCGGCGGTGCAGACAACGGGCCGATTTGGCGGACCTGTTCGCCACGCACCCGGAGACGCTCCCGGCTCGTCGTCAGGATCGACACCGACGGGCACGACGCCAGAATCGACGCCACGAGTCCCGCGATGACGTCGATGACGTGCTCACAGTTGTCGATGACGACGAGCACGGTCCCGGCATGACGCAGGTGGTCGACGATCTGGGCATCACTGGGGCGGCCAGGCTGCACGTCCACACCGATCGCGTTCGCGATGATCGACAGCACACCCTCAGGCGTGCTCACCGCGCCGAGAGCCACCCACCATGTCCCTGCAGGATGTTGCTCGACCAAGTCCGCAGCCGCGTGCTGGGCGACTCGGGTCTTGCCGATTCCTCCAGCACCCGTGAGTGTCACCAGCTTGCCGCCGCGGACACAGGCGATCACCTTCGCCAACTCATCCTCTCGACCGATGAGGGCAGTGACCGGCGTCGGCACCGCGTGGGCGGCATCTGCGAGTGTGCGCAATGGTGGGAATCGCTCAGGAAGGGTCGTATGCACGAGTTGGACGACGCGTTCAGGCCGAACCAGCTCCCGTAGGAAGTGGACCCCGAGCTCGTTGAGGTGCGATCCCTCCGGAAGGGCGTCACACAACAGTTCGGCTGTCGTCGCGGAGACCAGGATCTGACCTGGGTGCCCAGATCTACTCAAGCTGGACGCGCGCAGGATCGCCCGACCCGTACCGACGTCGGCCGCGTCGGAACCGGCCTGCACCACGCCGATCTCTGCAGTGTGCAGCGCGATGCGAACACCGACCTGCGGGTCCCTGCTGGCAAGGAACGTTCGCTGTGCTGCGATCGCCGCCGCCGCCGCTTCCGACGGCTTGGCGAACACGCCGATCATCCGACCGTCACTCACATCGCCGAGCAGGCTCACCCCGTCATGCGCAGCAATGACCTCACCGAACATGTCGCCGCACCGGGCGGCGCTACCCACCGCGCTCGTGTCCAACCTCGTCGGTGGTGACAGCCCGTGAACATGGGCGACCAGAAGTGTCACCGTGCCCGACGGCAAGGCTGGTGGCGACTCCACCCGGCCAAGTATCTCACCGCCGGACGAGGCGTCGCATCAGCCATGTCACACCTGGCGGCAGCGCAACCGCAACCTGTACACCGACGTGTTCACGGACCCGTCGGGCGTCACCGTGAACGACCCGGACCCAGACACGCCCTGCAAGCCGGCCGTCCCGGAGCCCTCGACGACGTTCAAATCGCCCGAGACCGTCACCGGACCACCGTCGACGAGTGGCCACGACAACACCAAGGTGCCGGACCCGCAGCCCTCGATCTCGCCGCTGAACAATCCAAGCAGGGTCGTCTGATACGTACCCTGCGACAGATTCGCGTACAGCGACCCCGACGAGACCACCGTGCCGC
>JAODBQ010000622.1 GCA_025464045.1 Ilumatobacteraceae bacterium | reverse complement strand
CCATGTCGACCTTGTCGCCGCTCAGCGCACGGCGCAGGAACACCGCGGTGTCGCGCACGCGTTGGTACGGCTTGACGAACGGGACGCCGTTCCAGTTCTCGACGATCACGTTCGAGGAGGCGCCGATCCCGAGCAGGACCTCCTCCGGCCCGAGGTCAGCGAGGGATGCCGCAGACATCGCGATCAGCGCCGGTGACCGCGTGAACGCGGGCACGATCGCTGTACCGAGGCGGAACTGCGGGTGGGTGATCGCGGCGTGCGCCAACGGTGTGAACGCGTCGTTGCCGCTGACCTCCATCGACCACAGGTCGGTGAAGCCTGCCGCTGCTGCCGCGTCGAAGAGCGATCCGTGGTCCGCCAGGGTGACACCGTCGAAAGGGATCGAGAGGCCGTAGTTCATGTGGTTTCAGCTCCAGAGTAGTGGGCGGGGATGATGGGCAGCAGGCGTTGCCGGTGACGCGTCACGACCCGGTCGCAGCCGCGTCGCGGTTGCGGAACGCAGCGTGCGAGGCCTCTTTCTCGGGCGTGCCGCTGAGCACGAACAGGCGGTACTTGTCCGCCATCAGACCGGCTGACAGCGGCACGTCGTACGACTGGTTGATCGACTCCTTGGTCAGCTGCACCGCGGCCGGTGGGACATCGGCGAGCACGGCGGCGATCTCGCGCGAGCGGGTCTCGAGTGCATCTCGGGCGACGACCTCGGTCACGAGCCCGATGCGCAGGGCGGTCTGGGCATCGATCCGCTCGCCGAGCAGCGCCATCCGCGCCGCCCACGGCTCACCGATCCTGCGGACGAGCCGGCTGACACCGCCGGCACCCGGCAGGATGCCGAGCTTGACCTGTGGGAGGAAGAAGATCGCGTCCTCGGCCGCGATCGTCACATCGGCGGAGATCGCCATCTCCACGCCTGCGCCGACGCAGTAGCCCTGCACCGCGGCCACGACCGGCTTGGTGCATCCGCCGAGCAGGTCCAGCCCGGAGCGCGACGGCGCCATGTGGACGATGATGTCATGGGCGTTGTGGGTGTTGGCGTCCTTGAGGTCGGCGCCGGCACAGAACGCACGGCCCTCGGCGTCGAGGAGCACGACGTGCACGTCGGGATCGGCGACCGCCTGGGTGACGGACGTACCGACCCCCTCCCCCAGCTCGCGGTTCGTCGCGTTGAGGGCTTCGGGCCGGGCCAGCGTGATGCGGGCGATCCGGTCCGCGACGGAGTACTTGACGGCAACCATGGTGGGTTCGGGTCCTTTCGGTGGGGCGGTCGGGCGCCGGTCAGCGGCGCTGTTGTGGATCGAGCTGGCGACGGATCGCGTCGCCGAGGATGTTGAACGAGAGCGCGCAGAGCGCGATCGCGATGCCCGGTGCGTACATCTGTGCCGGCGCCTTGTTGAGGTAGCCGTACGCGCGACCGAGCATCGCTCCCCAGCTCGGAGTCGGGGGCTGGACCCCGAGGCCGAGGAACGACAGCCCTGCCTCGGCCAGCAGCGCGGCAGCGAACAGCAACGACAGCTGGACGAGGACCGGCTGGACCGCGTTGGGCAGGATGTGGCGCACGATGATCCCGGTGCTGCGGCTGCCCGCCAGGGTGGACGCCTCCACGTAGGGCTCGTTGCGCACGGTGAGCGTTCGGCCGCGCATCAGCCGGGCGACGCTCGGGGCGAACACGAGGCCGATCGCGAACATCGACGTCGTCAGGCCGACGCCGAGCGCACCGGTGACACCCACCGCGAGCACGAGTGCCGGGAACGACAGGATCGTGTCGGTGATCCGCATCAACGCTGCGTCGACCCAGCGACCTGCGTAGCCGGCCAGCAACCCGAGTGGGATGCCGATCACCGCAGCCACCGTGACGGCCAGCAGCGCGGCCCACAGCGACGCCCGCGCCCCGAAGATCAGCCGGCTGAGCACGTCGCGCCCGATGTCGTCGGTGCCCAGCCAGTGCGCCGCCGAGGGACTGGCGAGCCGGCCCGGGATGTCCTGCTGCAGCGGATCGGCCGGGGCGACGAGCGGTGCGAACACCGCGACCACGACGACCGCGGCGAGGAACAGTGCAGCGACGACGCCGGCCGGCTCCTGGCGCAGCCATCGTCCGAGCGCCGACGTTCGACGTCGCGGCTGCGGCCCAGGCGTGCCACGCTCCGGGCTCCGCGGCTCCTCGATCGGCATCGCGGGAGCGACCGCCGTCTCGGCCCGATCGGTCATCACGCCTCGATCCTCGGGTCGATGCGGCGGTACAGGACGTCGACGACGCCGTTGACCAGCAGCACGATCACCGCCAGCACGAAGACGACGGCTTGCAGCACGGGGTAGTCGCGCTGCTTCACCGCGTCGACGACGAGCGAGCCGATCCCCGGGATCGCGAACACCGTCTCGACGACGACGGTCGCGCTGAGCATCCGGCTGACCAGCAGGCCGACGATCGTCAACATCGTCACGCCTGCGTTCGGGAACGCGTGCCGCCAGATCATGGTCCGGCGCGGCAGGCCGCGGGCGCGCGAGGTGCGCATGTAGTCCGAGGCGAAGATCTCGATCAAGGCGCTGCGCAACTGTCGTGCCACCTCCGCGATGCCGGCCGCAGCAAGCGTCACCGCGGGCAGCGTGGTGGCCTTCAGGAACGCCAGCGGACCGCTGCTGATCCCCGTGAACCCCGTCGCCGGGAACCACGTGAACGTCAGTGCGAACAACGTGACGAGGACCATCCCCAACCAGAAGTTGGGGATCGCGACGCCGAGCGAGCTGAGCCCGGTGAGCACGCGATCGGCGAGCTTGCCGCGCCGCATCGCCGCGATCACGCCGAGCGGCACGCCGATGACGAGCGAGAGCAACGTGGCGTAGACCACCAGCTCCACCGTGATCGGCAACCGTTGGGCCACCATGCTCGACACCCGTTGACCGGTGTACAGCGAGATGCCGAAGTCGCCGTGCAGGGCGCGGGAGGCCCAGTGCCAGTACTGCTGGAACAAGCCGTTGTCGAGGCCGAGCTTGTGGCGTAGCTCGGCGAGCTGCTCGGCCGTCGCGTTCTCCCCCGCGATCGCCGTCGCCGGATCACCGGGAACCAGCTTGATCAGCACGAACGAGATGAACGTCGCCAGGACGACGGTGATCAGGAAGCTCGCCAGCCTGAGCAGGCCCCGACGTCCGCGTCGGGGCCTGCTCGTGCCGCGGGGAGGACTGGTCGCCTCCGCCGTGATCGCTGCCGCTGGGGCGACCGTCAGTCCGACAGCCACAGGTACTCGACCTTGGGCTTGCCCAGCAGGCTCGCCGAATACCCCTGGACCTTCGTGGCGTACGAGGTGACGTCGGGCCGGTAGAACAGCGGTGCATACGGCGCCGCAGCGTTGAGGATCTTGTTCGCCGCGGCGTAGGCGGCGGCGCGCTGGGTCAGGTCATCGGTCGCGACCGCCTTGGCCATCGCGTCGTCGAGCCCGGGGATCGCCACCTTGCCCGGGTTCTGGTACGTGTCCTTCGCGAACAGGCGCAGGTAGGTCTGACCCGGGTCCGGACGGCCGGACCAGGCGAGCAGCGAGCTGTTGAACGCCTGCGCCTCGAAGTACTGCGAGATGGCCTGGTTGGAGTCCATCGTCGTGACCTGCACGTCCATGCCGATCTTGGCCAGCTGGGACTTGACGATCTCGGCCTCGCGGGCCGACGGAGCGTCCGGGGTCGTGACCAGCGTCATCTTCGCTCCGGTGGCGTACCCGGCGTCCGCCATCAGCTTCTTGGCCGCGTCGATGTCGTGCGGCCACGCGTTGATCCCGGTCGGGTCGTACGACCACTGCGCCTTCGGCACCGGCAGCCACGCCGGCTCGCCCTCGCCATCGGCGACGCCGGCGATCAGCTCGTCGCGGTCGAGCGCCATGTTGATCGCGACGCGGACCCGCGGATCGTCGAGCGGCTTCTGGCTGAGGTTGAAGTAGATCATGTTGAACCACTCGCCGATGTCGGCCTGGGTGTGCAGCTTGCTGTTGCCCTTCAGCGTGTCCAGGTCGGCGGTGTCGAGGTTGTCCGAGAAGTCGATCTGACCGGACTGCAACGCGTTCGCGGCGGCCTTCGGATCGGCGATCACGACGAAGTCGATCTTGTCGAGGTGCACCGCGCTCTTGTTCCAGTAGCCGTCGTAGCGGGCCAGCTCCAGCTTGTTGCCGGCCTCGTACGAGGCGAACTTGTAGGGACCGGCGCCGACCGGATGCGCCGCGAAGTTGGCGCTGTCGGTGGTCGCCGATGGGGCGACGACCATGCCGGCGCGATCCGCGAGCACGAGGACGATCGACGAGTCCGGGGCACCGAGGTGGAGCACGACGGTGTCGGCGCTCGGTGCGTCGACCGAGGTGACGTTGGCGAGGTCGGCCTTGTTCGTCTGCGTCTTGTACCGGTCGAGGCTCATCTTCACGGCGGTGGCATCGAGTGGGGTGCCGTCCTGGAAGGTGACGCCGCTCTGCAGCGTCAGCGACAGCGTCGTCGGGTCCGTGAACGTCCAGGCCTTGGCGAGCCCGGGTTGGGGCTTCAACGTCGCGAAGTCGAAGTTGATCAGCGTGTCGTACATCGGGTACATCATCTGGTGGTCGCCGCCGGAGGGTCCTGCCTGCGGATCCAACGACGACGGGTTCGCGGGGACGCGCACGCGCAGCGTGCCGCCGTCCTTGGCCGGCGGACCGGCAGT
>JAODBQ010000620.1 GCA_025464045.1 Ilumatobacteraceae bacterium | reverse complement strand
TGAGGAAGATCCTGGCGGCCTCCGCGTACACGTGGGCCGCGCGGACGACGTCGGCGACCTCGACGAACTCGTCGGCCTGGTGGGCGATCCACTTGCCGCCGGGTCCGTAGACCACCGACGCCATGCCGGTCCTCGAGGTGAGGATCGTGCCGTCGGTGGAACCCGGCACCCCGCCGAGTCGCGGGCTCGTTCCGGTGACCGCGGCGTGCGCGTCCCACAGGGCCCGCACCAGGTCGTGCCCCTCGTCGGTGGCGACCGCCGGACGATCGTCGACGACCGAGGTCTCCGCGGTGATCCCGTGCTGCGCAGCGGTGCTGGCGACGAGCTCGCGGATGTCGGCGACGAGCGACTCGTGATCGATCGCCGGCACGGTGCGCACATCGATCCACGCCGCGGCGCTCGCGGGGATCACGTTCATCTGCACCGGCTCCCCGGCACGCAGCACCGTCGGCGTCACCCACACCTGCCCGAGGTACGGGTGCTGTCCGTGGACGGCTTGCAGGCGGTCCTGCAGCTCGGCCAGCGCGACGATCGAGTGGCCGACGGCGACGTTGGGGTTGCGGCCCTCGAACGGCATCGCGCCGTGGGCCATCATCCCGAGGAAGTCGATCCGCAGCCGCAGCGCGCCCTTCGCGACATGGCAGATCTCGCCACCTTCGGGCTCGCAGCAGATCACCGCGTCGACGCCGTCGGCGCGGCCACGGGACACGAAGTCCTTGGCGCCGAGCATCATGCCTTCCTCGTCGACGAGCGCGCCGAGGACGATCCGACCGGCGAACGAGCCACTGCGCTGCACCGCATCGGCGGCGAACAGCATCGCCGCGAGACCGGACTTCATGTCCGCCGCGCCGCGCCCCCAGAGCTTGCCGTCGATGATCTCGGCGCCGAACGGGTCGACCGTCCAACGGGCCGGATCGCCTTCGGTGACGACGTCGGTGTGGCCCTCGAACATCAGCGTCGGACCGGGTCGGTCGCCGTCCAGCACGGCGATCACGTTGGGGCGGCCTGGCGCGACGAGATCGAAGGTCGGCGACCAGCCGAACGCGCGCATCTGCTCGGCGACGAGCTCGGCCACAGGCTCCTCGTTCAGCCCGCGATCCGGGTCATGGACGCTGGGCACGCGGACGAGGCGCTGCACGAGATCGATCAAGGCGTGCGCATCGACATCGGCGCTGGTCGTGGCGGGGCTGTCGATGGACATCCTGTCTCCCTCAGGTGGGTGGTTCGAAGCGGCCGTCCGCGGCGGTCCAACCACCGTCGACGAACAAGGTCGCGCCCGTCACGTACGAGCTGGCGTCCGAGGCGAGGAACACGACGGCGCCGACCATCTCCGACGGCTGCGCCCAGCGCTTGAGGATCGTCTTGTCCGCATACGCGCCCCACCACGACGGTTGGGCCTTGATCTGGGCCGTCAGCGGCGTCTCGACCACGCCCGGAGCGACGATGTTGGCGCGGACCCCCTGCGGCCCCAGCTCGGCGGCCAAGGTCTTGAACAGCATCACCGTGGCCGCCTTCGTGGCGGCGTACGCCCCCTGTCCAGGCTCGGTGGTCTGCGAGCGCACCGACGAGAAGCCGATCATCGAGCCGCGGCCGGCGGCGGCCATGATCCGCCCGAACTCCCGGCACAGCCGGAACGTGCCCTTGAGGTTCAGGTCGACGACTCGGTCCAGCTCGTCGTCGGCGTAGTCGACGATGCGCTTGCGCACGTTGACCGCCGGTGTCGTGACGAGGATGTGCGGCGCGCCGACCGCCTCCGCTGCGGCGGCGATCGACGACGAGGAGAGCATGTCCAGCGCGAGCTCCGACGCGGTGCCGGCGAGGCCGGCGCCAGCGATCGCCTTCGCCGTCGCAGCCGCGGCATCCACCCGCGCGTCGGCGCAGATCACGTCAGCGCCGAACGCCGCGAGCCCGTGAGCCACCGCGGCGCCGATGCCGCTGCCGGCCCCGACCACGAGCGCCGTGCGCCCGTCGAGGCGGAACATGTCAGCGATGGAGCTCGGCGATCCAGTCACGCACGCGACCGTACCGTGCAGGACCGTCCGACACGAACGACCGCGCAGGACCGAATCGGGCGCCGGCGTCAGCCGCCGGCCGGATCGAAGGCCGTCGGCGGATGGCGCCTCCGGGAACGGCGCGGGCCGAGCGCCGCGCGGCCGACGAGCGGTGGCGAATCCTGACCGATAAGGTCGTGAATATGTCCCCGACAGGAGCTGAGAGCAACGACGACGAGTTCGCGTTCCTCGCGCAGGAGGCGCAGGAGTTCGGGATCGCGTACCGCGAACCCGACGTGCACCGGGTCACGATCCCGACCGGCACCTCCACCGGTGACGTGCCCGACGTCCTCAGCGCGGTCGTATGGGGCGCCGGCCCGGCGCAGCTCGCGTTGCTGCACGGCGGCGGGCTCAACGCGCACACGTGGGACGCGTTCGCGCTCGCCATCGATCGTCCGCTCGTCGCGGTGGAACTGCCCGGCCACGGCGATTCGAGCTGGCGCGGCGATGCCGACTACGGCGCCGGTCCGAACGCGGCGACGATCGGCCCGGCCCTCGAGCACCTCGCCCCGTCGGCCGAGGCGATCGTCGGGCAGTCGCTGGGCGGTTTGACCGCCATCGCGCTCGCCGGCTCGCACCCGCACCTCGTGCGTCGCCTCGTGATCATCGACGTCAGCCCCGGTCTGAAGGTCGAGGGCGGCAACCAGGTGCGCGACTTCCTCGCCGGGCCCGACAGCTTCGAGTCGCGTGACGAGATCGTCGAGCGCGCGCTGTCCTTCGGGTTCGGGCCCTCTCGCGACGCGCTCGTGCGCGGCGTGTTCCACAACACCCGCCGGCGCGACGACGGCCGGTTCATCTTCAAGCACCACCTCGCCAACCTCCGCGCCACCGGGCACGCGTCGACTTCGTTCAACGCCGACTTCACCGGCCTGTGGCCGGCACTCGAGAACGCCACCGTGCCCGTGCTCCTCGTCCGTGGCTCGCGCGGCTTCCTCAGCGACGCGGTCGCCGACGAGTTCGCGCAACGGGTTCCTGGCTCGCGCACGGTCGTGATCGAGTCCGGTCACAACGTGCAGGACGAGGCGCCGGTCGCGCTCGCCGAGGCCATCAGCGAGTTCCTCGCGGAATGATGCCGGCGCGCGATCGGGCGCCACTCCTCGGTGGGCACCACCTTCCCACGGGCCCCGCGAGCAGCGCCGGATCGTCGTGTTCCACCCCGACGAAGGTCAACACGAGCGTCGAGGAACGTCAGATGTCGACGTCCACCCCGGACTCGGCGACCGCGCTC
>JAODBQ010000613.1 GCA_025464045.1 Ilumatobacteraceae bacterium | reverse complement strand
TCGTCGTCGCCTCGCTGGTCGGCGTGGTCGGCACCTCGATCTCCACCACCGTGGTCGGGGTCGTCGTCGTCGCGCGGGCCGTCGTGGTCGTCGCCCGCGGCAGCGTGGTCCGCACCACCGTCACCGTCGGTGCCGTCGTCGAAGCCGCGATGGTCGTTGCCGGCGCCGTCTCCACCGTCGTCGTCGCGGCGATCGTCGTCGTCACGATCGGTGCCGTCGTGGTGGTCGTCGTCTCGGGCAGGGTCGTGGCGGTCGTCGTCGTCACGATCGGTGTCGTGGTCGTGGTCGTCGCCGCGAGCGTCGTCGTCGGGTTGCACGCCTCTTGCGACCCGCTGAACGACCGGTCCCATTGTGTGGGATCACCGGTCTCGAGATCGGCATCGATGACCACGGACCACGTGTGGTCCTCCGTTGCCGACCATGGGAACGTCTTCGTCCAACCCACGCCGAAATACAGGACCGTCGGAACGCCATCGATCTTGATCGTCACGACGTTGTTGGTCGGGCCACCTTCGTAGTTGAACAGCTCCACGGTGAGCCCGGTGCACGACGCTCCCACTGCTGGCGCGTGCGCAGCGGTGACGCCGGCCGTCGCCGCCACCGTCACTCCCGCGAGCCCGAGCGTGATCGCTACCAACCGGGTTCCGAGCCGCCTCGGCCGCCACTTCGCTGTCTCTTGTCGCATCCGCCAACCTTCCGCTGATCGGCTCCTCGACGAGGCGCCGTGCTTCGCGGCCGGTTCGCTCTGGCTCCTTGCACGACTAGGCGACCCATTCGTCGTGCAGATCAACGCTCCGCGCAGACATTGAACGCACAATATTGAGTCATGGTTTTGTCAAGATTTGCGGCACGCCGGATATTCGCCGAAAAGCCCCTGGATCCGGCGAAATTCGCCATCATTCCGCAACACGATCTTCGCAGAACTGGCATGGAGCTCGATTTCGCCGCCGCCGGCCAATTCGAGCGTCCGAAATCATGTGTCGAAGGTCCTCGCGGGTGTGGGTCAGAGGGCCCTGACCTGCCCGATTGCGGCTTCGTACCTTGATCTCCATGAGCGGAACAGCGATCTCGAGCGTGTCGAAGGCGACGTGGACGGTCCGTCGCGGTGTGCGCTGGGGCATCGGTGCCAGCCTGATCGCCGGCTGCGCGGCGCTCGTCGGTCCGATCACCGCGGCGCACGCCGATGCAGCTCGCGCGGCAACGATCGAGGCCGCGACGATCCAAACCGCGAGCGTCCACACCGAGGCCGCCGCCGGTCCGACGCCCGAGTTCATCCCGGCATCGGCGGACTGGCTGACGTCGGTGAACTACTACCGCTCGATGTCGGGCTTGGGCCCGGTCACCGAGGACCCGGCGTTGGCGACGGGAGCGACGAACCACTCCTGCTACATGCTGACCAACGGCATCAGCCACGACGAGACGCCCGGCAGCCCCGGCTACACCGCAGCGGGCGACGAGTCGGGCAACAACAGCAACGTCGCCGTGTCGTCGGCGATCAACGCGACCCCGCGCAGCTTCGTCGAGCTGTGGATGACCGGCCCGTACCACGCGATCGGCATCCTCCGCCCCGGCCTGACCACCACCGCCTTCGGACGCTGCGACCAGAGCACCACCCCCACCTGGCACGCGGCCGCCACGCTCGACGTCCTCCACGGCCTCACCAACCAGGCAGCTCCGGCCCAGCCGATCTTGTTCCCCGGCGCTGGCAGCACGACCAACCTCAACCGGTTCGTCGTGGAGTCGCCGAACCCGCTCGACGCATGTGGCTGGACCGGCTCCGCCGGCCTGCCCGTGCTGGCCATGCTCCCGGAGGCCGCCACCGGCGCCAACGCCACGATCACCGGCCCCAACGGTCCCATCGAGACCTGCACCGTGAGCGGCGCCAACACCACCGGCACCGCCCAGCAGCTCCTCACGGGCGCCAACGCCGTCGTCGCGATCCCTCGCAACACGCTGGCCGACGGCACGTATCACGTCACCGTCCACACCAACGGCCGCAACGTCGCCTGGGACTTCACCGTCGACCAGACGGCCACCAACGGCAACGGGGGCGCCGCTCCGGTCACCACACCCGCCGCCAACGCCACCCCGATCGGCGCTCCGTCCGGCTTCCAGCCCGTCACCCCGGCCAGGATCGTCGACACCCGCAGCAACCTCGGAGCCACGCCCTTCCAGGCCGGCGCACAGCAGCGGATCCAGGTGACCGGCACCGCCGGTGTGCCCGCCGGCGCCACCGCCGTCGTCGCCAACATCACCGCCACCGAGGCCACGAGCGCCGGGTTCGTCACCCTCTGGAACTGTGCCGGCGCCCGCCCCAACGCCTCCACGCTCAACTACCAGGCAGGCCAGAACATCCCGAACTCGGCCACCATCCCGCTCGACAGCGCCGGCGGGATCTGCGCCTCGGCGTACGCGCCGACGCAGCTGATCATCGACGTCACCGGATTCGACGCACCCACCGCCTCCGGCCACTACAACCCGCTCACCCCGACCAGGGTGATGGACACCCGCCAGCCGCTCGGTCCGTCCGCCAGGCTCAACGCCGGGCAGACCGTCGAGCTCAACGTCACCGGCACGGCCGGTGTGCCGGCCGGCGCAACGGCGGTCGTGCTCAACGTCACCTCGGACAACGCCTCCACCCTCGGGGTCGTCACCGTCTACCCGTGCGGGACCCGCCCCACCGCCTCCAACCTCAACCCGGCACCGGGCGAGACGCACGCCAACCTCGTCACCACCGCCGTCTCCCCCACCGGCACGATCTGCATCTACACGCTGCAGCCCACCGAGCTGATCGTCGACGTCACCGGCTACTTCGCCGGCCCCGGCACCACCCTCACCGCCACCACCCCGTTCCGGTTCACCGACACCCGTGACGCCAACCCGGCGCTCAACAACAGCCGCGGCGCCGTCCAGCTGCAAGCCGGTCAGATCATCCAGATCCCGATGGCCGGTGTGCGCGGCATCGCCGCCAACGCACGAGCGATCTCCGCCAACATCACCGCCACGGGCGCCACCACCACTGGCTGGATCACCGCATGGCCCTGCACCGCCGGCACGTCCAGCAGCAGCAACATCAACTACGGAGCGGCCGACCCGGTCGCCAACGCTGCCCAGCTCACGCTGTCGCCGGGCGGGACCATCTGCATCCTCAGCTACAGCAACGTCGACGTGATCATCGACGTCAACGGTTGGTGGGCCTGAGCCCCAGTCCCCGGCGGGGCCGCCCGTCGCCGTTCGCCCGGACCGAAGCCGAGCGACGTTGACCACGAGCGGGCTGGTGGCGCATCCCGGTTCCGCGAACATGGGGCGATGACGTCCGAGGCAGCAGCCATCCAGTCCCCCGGCGGCCGACCGATCCTCAGTGCGGCGCAGGTCGCGGTGCTGCGGACCTACGGCGACGAGCATGTGGTCGGGTCGGGAGACCTCCTGTTCGCCGACGGCAACCCGACCTACGACCTGGTCGTGGTCCTCGAGGGGCACGTGGACATCGTCGAGGACCTCGGCGGCCAGCGCGAGACGGTGATCGCTAGCTACGGGCCGAACCAGTTCCTCGGCGAGATGAGCCTGCTCACCGGCCAGCGGGTCTTCCTGACCGCGATGATGACCAGCGACGGGCGGGTCCTGCGCATCCCGGCACCGCAGGTCCGCACGATCATGGCCGAGGAGGTCGACCTCAGCGAGGTGATCCTGCGCGCGTTCCTCGCACGGCACGCCACGCTGGCCCACCGCGGCGCCGGCTTGACGCTGGTCGGCTCCCGCTTCGACGTGGACACGCGCCGGCTGCTCGGGGTGTTCGCCCGCAACCGTCTCACGTTCAAGTGGTTGGACCTCGAGAGCTCGCAGGACGCCGAGACGATGCTGCGCGAGCTGGACGTGCCGCTCGACGACCTGCCGATCGTCGTCGTGCCGGGTGGGCCGTTGCTGCGCAACCCGAGCCGCGTCGCGCTCCTCGCCGCGCTCGGCCTCGCGGCGACGCACGAGATCGACCGCACCGAGCTGTGCGATCTCCTCGTCGTCGGCGGCGGGCCAGCAGGGCTCGCCGCGGCCGTCTACGGCGCGTCGGAGGGGATGACCACGACGCTGGTCGAGGACACGGCGCTCGGCGGTCAAGCAGGCACGTCGCCACGCATCGAGAACTACCTCGGCTTCCCCGCGGGTCTGTCGGGCGAGGAGCTCGCGGCCCGCGCCGCGCTCCAGGCCGAGAAGTTCGGTGTGCGCTTCGAGCTCGGTGCGAAGGCTGTCGCGCTCGCCTCGCGCGCAGGCATCCACGAGGTGCGCTTCGAGGACGGCGAGGTGGTCACCGCCAAATCGGTGATCCTCGCCAGTGGCGCGCGATACAACCGCCTCCCGCTCGAACGGCTCGCCGACCTCGAGGGCGTCGGGGTGTACTACGCGGCGACCCAGATGGAGGCGCAGGCGTGCGGTGGCGGTCCCGTGATCGTCGTCGGGGGCGGCAACTCGGCCGGCCAGGCGGCGCTGTTCCTGGCCGAGACGTGCACGAGCGTCCGCATCGTGATCCGCAGCCCCTCACTCGCCCAGTCGATGTCGCGCTACCTCACCGACCGCATCGACGACCACCCGCGCATCGCCGTCTCGCCGTACACGCAGGTCGTCGGACTGGTCGGCGACGACGTGCTGAGCGCCATCGACGTGCACGACGACATCACCGGTGCCACCGAGACCGTGCCGGCCTGCGCGCTGTTCGTCTTCATCGGCGCCGCGCCGAGCACCGGGTGGTTGGACGGTCAGCTCGCACACGACGATCACGGGTTCCTGCTGACGGGTGCCGACATCCCCGCGTCGGCACTCGAGGAGCCCGACCACCTGCCGCTGTTCCTGGAGACCAGCCGGCCGGGCATCTTCTGCGTCGGCGACGTGCGCAGCAGATCGGTGAAGCGGGTGGCGACCGCGATCGGCGAGGGCTCGATGGCCGTGCGCCTCGTGTTCGAACGCCTGCAGGCGAACGGGCTGGCGATCGCCGACCCGGCGCCGGCGCCCGACGAACGGGCCACAGCGGCCGCCGCCGAGCACGCGCCGGACGTCCCCGAGCGGTAGCGGCGCCGGACACCAGGACCTACGGTGGCGGGAGTGAACGCGCGTACGTCGGTGCGGCCGCCTGCTCGACGGCTCCAGCTCCTCGAAGCCACCGTGTGGCCAGCGGAGGTCGCCGGCTACTGGGCGATCGCTCCGCTGCTGCGCCGCTTCGGACGCGGCGACCAACATCCGGTGCTGACGCTGCCGGGCTTCGGAGCCGGCGACAACTCGCTGACCCCGTTGCGCTGGACGCTGCGCGGCCAGGGCTACTGGGTGCACGCCTGGAACCTCGGCCGCAACATCGGCCCTTCGGCGCGGATCGTCGACGGCATGCGCGCCCGCATCGAGGAGCTCCACGCGGAGCACCACCGAACGGTGACGCTGATCGGCCAGAGCCTCGGCGGCGTCTACGCCAGGTTGCTCGCGAGGGAGCAGCCGGACATGGTGCGCCAGGTGATCACGCTCGGCAGCCCGTACCGGATGGTCGGCGGCGACAAGAGCGCGGTGCAGCGGCTGTGGAAGAGCGTCGAGCACCTCCACGACGGCGATCTGCACCTCAACGACCTCGCCGAATCGGAGCGCACGCCGCTCGCCGTGCCGGCCACCTCGATCTACTCGCGCACCGACGGCGTCGCCCCGTGGCAGACGTGCATCGACGTCGTCAGCGAGCACGCCGAGAACATCGAGGTGCGCTCGAGCCACGTCGGGATGGGCCTCAACCCGGCGGTGATCCTCGCCGTCCTCGACCGGCTCGCGCAGCACGAGGGCGACTGGCGCCCGTTCGCCGCGCCCGCGCCGCTGCGCGCGTGGTACCCCCGTCCGGCGACGTGGCACGAGCGCAACGTCGGAGCTGCACCCACGGGCTGAGCGTGCCAGACTCCCGCCGGGGAGTACAGCTCGGGTTCCAACGCACGACACGGGGGTCTCATGCAGCAGCTCAGCGGCCAGGATGCATCGTTCATCTACTCGGAGCGGCCACACGCCCCGACGCACATCACCTCGGTCGGCATCTACGACCAATCGACGGCGCCCGGCGGTGCCGTCACGTTCAAGGGGATCCTGGCGCAGCTGGAGGACCGCCTGCACCTCGCGAGGGCGTTCCGCCAGAAGGTCGTGCGCGTGCCCGGCGACCTGGACCACCCGTGGTGGATCGAGGACGCCGAGTTCGACCTCGAGTACCACGTGCGCCACATCGCCCTGCCGAAGCCGGGCGACTGGCGTCAGTTCTGCATCCAGACCGCACGGCTCCACGCCCGACCGCTCGACCTGTCGCGTCCGCTGTGGGAGTTCTACGTGATCGAGGGGCTCGACGGCGTCGACGGCGTGCCGAAGGGCGCGTTCGCCACGGTGCTCAAGGTGCACCACGCCGCGGTGGACGGCAAGTCCGGGGTCGAGATGATCACGGCGATGCACTCGCAACGACCCGACGAGGGACCGCCGCCGGCGCCCGAGGTCCCGTGGCAGGCCGAGCAGGATCCGTCCCCGTGGCAGCTGTCGGCGCGCGCCGGGATCAATGCGATGACCGTTCCGGGTCGCAGTGCCCGGTTGGTCCTCGAGCTCGTGCCCGGCCTCGGGCGGGCGATGCGGGTCCAGCAGCGCCAGAGCGCGGCCGAACGTCAGGGGAGGGCGCCGCTCACCCGCTTCAACGGGCCGGTGGGCCCCCACCGCGTGATCGACGCGCGGTTCTTCGACTTCGCCGATCTCAAACCGATCCGTCAGATGGTGCCCGGGGCGACGGTCAACGACGTCGCCCTCGCGGTCCTCGGCGGCGCGCTGCGCGACTACCTGGCCGACGCCGGCGAGCTCCCTGATGAACCGCTGCTGGCGATGACACCCGTGTCGGTGCGCGCCGAGAACGAGCGCAGCGCCCTCGGCAACATGGTCTCGGCGATGGTCGTCAGCCTGGCGACCAACGTCGCCGAGCCGCTGGAACGTCTCGCCGCGGTGCACGCGTCGACCACGTCGTCCAAGGAGCTCACCAACGCGATCGGGGCGCGCAACCTCACCGACCTGTCGCAGCTCGCGCCGGGTGCGCTGATCGGTCTCGGTTCGCGGCTGGCCGGGCAGTTCGCCCGCCGGGGGATGTCCCGCGCAGTGAACACCGTCGTCACCAACGTCCCCGGGCCGCGTCAGCCGCTGTTCTTCGCGGGGGCGGAGCTGCTCCGCAACTTCGGCCTCGGTCCGGTGGGCGACGGGATGGGCCTGATCAACGTCGTCGGCAGCTACGAGGGCCAGTTCGTGCTGTCGTTCACGGCCGACCGCGAGATCATGCCCGACCCGGAGCACTACGCCGACTGCATCACCGGCTCGTTCGAGGAGCTCGCCGCCGCGTCGTGATCAGCGGCCGAGCAGGTCCCACCTGTTCCCGGCGACGTCCACGAACACGGCCACGCGACCGTAGGCCTCGGCGCGCGTGGGACGTACGAACTCGACTCCTGCCGCGACCAGCCGCGCGTGCGTCGCATCGAAGTCGTCGACGCGCAGGAAGAACCCGACGCGACCGGCGACCTGCCGACCGATCGCGGCAACCTGCTCGTCGCCGTCGGCACGAGCCAGGAGCACGCCGGTGGTTGCACCGGGCGGGCGGACCACGACCCAGCGCTTCGACTCCCCGCCGCCGGTGAGTGCCGGCGAGTCCTCGATCAGCTCGAACCCGAGCGTGTCGACGAAGAAGCCGATCGCAGCGTCGTAATCCGCAACGACGATCGTCACGAGCTCGATCTCCACCCCCGCACCGTACGCCCCGCCCCGCCCCGCGCCGGCCCCGCCCCCGCGCCCCCGCCCCCGCGCCCCGCCGAGCTGTGTCCGAGTCGCTGAGGCGTCGTCCGAGTCGCTGAGGCGTCGTCCGAGTCGCTCGAGCGGGCCCGAGTCGCTGCGTCA
>JAODBQ010000579.1 GCA_025464045.1 Ilumatobacteraceae bacterium | reverse complement strand
TGGTCGCCGTCGCCGGCGGTGTCGGCACCGTCGTCGCGGTGATCAACGGTGCGGACGGCAAGCTGCTGGCAGTCGCCCTCCTGTTGATCTTCGTCGGTGTGCTGCTGGTCGGTCCGGCGATGGCCTCGCCGATCGCGAGGGTGCTCGGCGCGCCGGTCCAGCGGGTGCGCGGGATCTCGGGTGGGATGGCCCGCGGCAACGTGCAGCGCAGCCCCAAGCGCGCCGCGCGCACCGCCGCCCCGGTGCTGATCGGCGTCGCGCTCGTCACCGGTGCCACGGTGTTCGCCGCGTCGATCAAGGCGCAGCTGCGTGACACGATCGGCAGCACGGTCCGCGCCGACTACGTGATCAACTCGACGAACGGCGGGTCGCTGAGCTTCAACCAGGGGTTCGTGGACGAGGTGGCCGCGCTGCCCGAGGTGCAGGCGGCGACCGGACTCGGCTTCGCCCAGCTCGTGTTCACCGATGGCAAGTCGGCGATCGGCTCGACCGTGGACGGCCAGGCTGCGGCACAGGTGCTCGACTACAAGTTCGTCGAAGGCGGGTTCGCCGCGCTCACACCCGACGGCATCCTCGTCAGCAGCGGCGAGGCGAAGCGGCGTCAGCTCGCGGTCGGCTCGACCGTCGAGGTGCTGCTCGACGCCAAGCCGCACACGCTGACGGTCCGCGGGATCTACTCGTCGACGGACCTCGCCCAGGCTCGCGTCTACGACAGGCGGCTGTTCGACGGCACCGGCGTCGACAGTCCGGCCGGCATCGTCTTCCTCGCGCGCGCCCCCGGCGTGAGCGACACCGAGCTGCGCACCGCGGTGGACAAGGTCGTCCACGGCTACGGCATCGGCCAGCTGCAGGACCGGGACCAGTTCGTCGATTCGCGCAGCGACATCGTCGACCAGAGCCTGACGTTCATCTACGGGCTGCTCGCCCTGTCGATCGTGATCGCGGTCTTCGGCATCGTGCTGACCCTGCTGCTCGCGGTGTACGAGCGGCGTCGCGAGATCGGGTTGCTGCGCGCCGTCGGGATGTCGCGCTCCCAGGTCCGCATCACGGTTCGCTGGGAGAGCGTGATCACCTCGTTGTACGGCGCGATGGTCGGTGTCGTGATGGGCCTCGCGCTCGGCTACGTCGTGATCATCTCGCTGCGCGATCAGGGGCTGCACCACTTCGAGGTCCCCGGCGGCAACGTCGTGCTGATCCTCGTGCTGGCGTTCGTGCTCGGCGTGTTCGCCGCGGTGATCCCGGCACGGCGGGCGACGAAGATCGACATCCTGCGCGCGATTGCCACAGACTGATCGGATGATCACGCCCACGCCGGAGATGTCGGCGTTCCTTGCCGAGCCACACCTCGCCACGCTCACCACGTTGCGCCGCGACGGCTCACCGCACGTCGTCGCCGTCGGCTTCAGCTACGACGCTGACGCCGGACTGGCACGCATCATCACGTTCGCCGGCTCGGTGAAGGCGCGCAACGCGGCACGGGGCGGTCCGGCCGCCGTGTCGCAGGTCGACGGTCGACGGTGGGCGACGTTGGAGGGCGTCGCCCGGTTGGTGACCGATCCTGCAGGGGTCGCCACAGCCGTCGCCGGCTACGCCGCGCGCTACCGGAAGCCCGGCGAGCGACCCGACCGCGTCGCGATCGAGATCGCCGTCGACCGCATCCTCGGGAGGGCCTGATGGCCGGCTACTCGCTCACGCCGTTGGCCACGAAGCTCGGCATCGTCGACGACGCGGTGTTCACCGTGATCGGCGCGCCGTCCGACTTCGCCGAGACCCTTGGCGACTACGGCGATGCGGTGTGGCAGCGCTCGTTGCTCGCCCCGTTGGACGTGGTGGTCGGCTTCTTCACGTCGCGCGAGCGCCTCGTCGGCACGTGGCCGAAGCTCACCGCGCCCGTGGCGCCGACGGGTGGGATCTGGATCGCCTGGCCGAAGCGGACGAGCGGCGTGCCCACCGACCTCACCGAGGACGTGCTGCGCGACGTGCTCCTGCCGACCGGCTGGGTGGACAACAAGGTCTGCGCCATCGATGACACGTGGAGCGGGCTGAGGTTCGTGCTGCGCAAGGAGCTGCGGCCCGGCGACAAGTCCGGCAAGCGACCCGGCGACAAGAGCGACAAGGCCGAGCAGGTCGGACAGCGGCCACAGCGGCCGGGCGCCAAGGGCGGCCGGCAACCGGGCGGCCGGCAACCCGGCGGCACGAGCGGACGGTCGCGCGGCACGCGCGGTGGGCACTCCGGCGGCGGCGCCGCCAAGGGGACGGGCGAGCACCGGCGATGACCGAGTACGCGACGGGGTTGATCGTCGGGCGGTTCAACCCGCCGCACCTCGGCCACAGCTACATGATCGAGTGGGCCGCGCAGCGTTGCGCGCGACTGGTGGTGTTCGTCAACACGCGCGAGGGCGAGCTCGTGCCGGGCGAGCTGCGTGCCGCGTGGCTCGCCGAGCTCCACCCCGACGTCACCGTCGTCGAGGTTCGCCACGACCTCGACACGAACTTCGACGACGAGGCGCTGTGGGCCCGGTGGATGGACCTGTTCCACGCGAGTTGGCCGCACGACGACGGTCCGGCAGCGGTCTTCAGCAGCGACCCGTACATCGGCGATCTCGCCCGCCGGTTCGACGCGGACGCGGTCGTCGTCGATGCCGAACGCATCGCCGTCCCGATCAGCGCGACCCAGATCCGCGAGGACCCGGCGGACCACCTCGACCGCCTCGCCCCCAACGTCCGTCACTGGGTCGAGCACCACCTCCTCTGACGGCCGCCGACCCCAGGGTGGGCGCGAGGTGTGCCGGATCTGGCACACGGCGCGCCCATCTCGCTCGGTTCAGTCGACGCGGGCACCGGATGTGCTCATCGGTGGGCGGCCCCGGTGCTCGCGTCAGCCAACTGCCGCCACGCCGACCGAGCGAGGGGCTCGCTCGCGACGTCGTCGACGGCTCGGTGGTGGGCTGGGATCAGCTCTTGTTCGGCTGGGGGAGCGTGCGCAGGTAGGGCTTGACGGTGGTCCAGCCCTGCGGGAACAGCTTCTCGGCTTCCTCGTTGGTGACGGCCGAGCCGATGATCACGTCGTCGCCGTCCTGCCAGTCGGCGGGGGTGGCGACCTTGTAGCCGGCGGTGAGCTGCAGGCTGTCGATGACGCGCAGGATCTCGCTGAAGTTGCGGCCGGTGGATGCCGGGTACGTGAGCGTGAGCTTGACCTTCTTGTCAGGACCGATGATGAACACGGAGCGCACCGTGAGCGTGTCGTTGGCGTTCGGGTGGATCATGTCGTACAGGTCGGAGACCTTGCGATCGGCGTCGCTGATGATCGGGAAGTTCACGGCCGTTCCCTGCGTCTCGGCGATGTCCTCGTTCCACTTCTCGTGGTTGCCGAGCTCGTCGACGGAGAGGCCGATGACCTTGGTGTTGCGCTTGTCGAACTCCGGCTTCAGTCGAGCGACGGTGCCGAGCTCGGTGGTGCACACCGGCGTGAAGTCCTTCGGGTGGCTGAACAGCACGCCCCAGCTGTCGCCCAGCCAGTCGTGGAAGTTGATCTCGCCCTCTGTGGTCTGCGCGGTGAAGTCGGGGGCGGTGTCGCCGAGACGTACGGGCATGGGTGGCTCCTTTGCCGTGGTTCCTGTGCCGATGGCGTTGTGCACGTTATCGAAATACCCGACGCATCCGGTCAAGAATCGAGCCTTGACAGGTGACCATTTGGTCACCTACGTTGCGGACGTGGCAGGCGACGATCCGCGCGACGATCCGGGCGACGATGCGGTGTTCAGGGCGCTCGCCGATCCGACGCGCCGGAGGCTGCTCGACGTCCTTTTCCTCGCCGACGGACAGTCGGTGCAGGCGCTCGGCGCGCACGACCCGGAGATGACCCGCTTCGGTGTGATGAAGCACCTCACGGTGCTCGAGGCGGCGAACCTCGTCGTCACCCGCCGGCAGGGCCGCCAGAAGTTGCACTACCTCAACCCGGTCCCGATCGCCGAGATCGCCGACCGGTGGATCAGCAAGTACGCCCAACCGTTCGCCCGTGCCCTCGCCGATCTGCGCAGCGAGCTCGAAGGCTGAACCACAGGAGACCCGAGATGGCCATCACCCAGCACGTCTACCAGGCCTTCATCCGGGCAACGCCCGAGCAGGTGTGGCAGGCGATCACCGACCCCGCGTGGACGCAGCGCTACTTCCACGGGACGGCGCCCGAGCAGCCGTTCGCGGCCGGGCAGCCATACCGCACCAGGGTCGTCGCCGCCGGCGTCCCCGCCGTCGAGGGCGTGATCGAGGAGATGGATCCCCCGCGTCGCTTCGTGCAGACGTGGCGGGTGCTCGACGACGCGGCGATGTCCGCGGAGCCGCCGAGCCGAGTGACGTGGGAGATCGATCCAGTCGGCGACGGGCTCACCAGGGTGCGGCTCGTGCACGGCGATCTGGCCCGCAGCCCGCGCACGTGGGCGAGCGTCAAGGACGGTTGGGCGTGGGTCCTCGACAGCATGAAGTCGCTGATCGAGACGGGCGAACCACTGCCTCGGATCACCGACCCGTCCTCGCTCGGGGCCGCCGCCGGGGCGGACCCCGTCGACGCGTGGCACCAGGTGCAGGGCATCGAGGCGAACAACGCGGTGTGGGACCTGCTCGCCCGCGACGACCGCACGACCGACGACGACGAGGAGCTCGTGCGCCGTGCCTACGCCTCCGCGTACCACTGGGACCGTGCGGCCGGTCGGTCGGCCGTGAACGCGGCCCGCGCCCACTACATGATCGCCAAGGCGCAGTGCGCCGTCGGCCAGCCGTTGCTCTCGTTGGCGGCCGCCGATCGGTGCCTGCACGTGTGCGTCGCCAACGGCATCGCCGACTTCGATCTCGCCTACGCCCACGAGGCCCGGGCGCGAGCCCTCCAGGCGCTCGGGCGAACGGACGAGGCGATGGCCGAGTGGACCGCGGCGCACGGCACGCCGGTCGCCGATCCGGAGGACCAGAAGGTCCTCGACGACGACCTCGCCGTCCCGCTCGGTTGAGCGACGCGGTCGCGCGCTGGATCCGTGGCGCGGCCGGCCGACTACTGTCAGCGGCAGCGGACGGGCCGCTCCCCGACCTCGGAAGTTGCAGCCTGGCATGACGTTTCCCATCCGATCGGTACGCGCGTGCGCAGTCGCCGTCGCGCTCGCGACCACGGTCGCAACGATCGCCGGCAGTTCGACGCACACGACCGTGCACGCCGACCCAGGCACGGTGGAGGTGGTGGTCGAGGGCGCGGGAGCGACGCGGTCGGCGGTGCGGTTGGCCAGGCCGGGCACGATCATGTTCCCGCTGGAGGTCGTGAAGGGTTGCGCGGTGCTGAACAACTTCGCCGACGCCCGGTCGGGCGGTCGCGTCCACGAGGGTGAGGACATCGCCTCGCCGCTGGGTACCAAGGTCTTCGCCGTCGTCGACGGCACGCTGAACCGTCAGGTCGTCAACGGCCAGGCGAGCTCCTCGCTCTCCGGCAACGCGTGGTACCTCACCACCGCGACCGACAAGACGTACTTCTTCTACGCCCACCTCAGCGGGTTCGCCGACGGGCTGACCGTTGGCTCGAAGGTCAAGAAGGGTGACGTCATCGGGTTCGTCGGCGACACCGGCAACCCGGGTCCCGGCAACTACCACCTCCACTTCGAGGTGCACCCCAACGGCGGTGCCGCGGTCGATCCGCTGCCGCTGTTGAGCATCCCCTACGGCTGCGCCGTCTACTGACCCGGCGGTACGCTCGCCGACGATGAGCATCGCCGTGGCCCTCGTCGACCTGGAGTCGACGCTCGACGGGTTCCCGTGGGGCTACCTCCTCACGGTCGCGGACGACGGGCGCCCACGGGTGCGCGCCGTGCCGACCAGGTTCGTCGACGGTCGGCTGTGCTGCGCGACCGGCGAAGGGGCGCGGTCCAACGTCGCCAGCCGGCCGCAGGTGACGATGGTGTTCCCAGCGCCCGACGGCGGCATGTCGCTGATCGTCGACGGCGACGCGGAGGCGGTGCCCGATGGGGTCGCGCTGACCCCGACGAGCGCGGTGCTCCACCGGGCCGCCATCCGCGACTGACCCGGCGGGTCGGTCGCTACGCGTTGCGCAGTTCGAGGTCGAAGCGCGCCGCGAACGCGTCGTAGTAGTCGCTGTCGTGCTCGTGGTCGCCGAGCGCCACCCACTCCTCGTCGGTCATCTCCGCGCGCCCGTGGATCAGCTCGGGGCCGCCCCAGCTCACCGCGTAGCGCAACTTCGGTTCGTCGGTGGTCAGCGCGTGGTCGATCAGCTTGGCCACCTCGAACGGATCGGTGGCCCGGGCGATGCCGGCTGCGTAGAACTGGAACATCCGCCGGTACTGGGCGTCGTACGCGCCGGTGCTGTTCGGGGCGTCGATGTTCTTGGCGAAGATCGCGCTCTTGGTGACGCCAGGTTCGATGATCGCGACACGGATGCCGAACGGCGCCAGCTCCTGGGCAAGCCCTTCGCTGAGCCCCTCGAGCGCCCACTTCGAGGTGACGTACGGCGACTGCGCGAGAGCGGCGATGCGGCCGGTGACCGAGGTGATGTTGACGATCGCGCCGTGGCGCCGCTCGCGCATCCCCGGCAGCACCTGCTGCAGGCAGCGCACCGCACCGCACAGGTTGACGTTCATCAGATCCAGGTACAGCGACGGCGGACACTCCTCGGCGACCGCGTTGCCGCCGATGCCGGCGTTGTTGACGAGCACGTCCACGCCACCGGCTTCGCCCAGGATCTCCGCGAACCCGGCGCGCACCGACTCGTCCTCGGCGATGTCGAGCTCGACGAGCCGCACCTCGACCCCGGCATCGGCTGCCATCGATCTCAGCTTGCCCGCCTTGTCCACGCTGCGGACCGTGCCGTAGACGACGTGACCCTGGCCGGCGAGGTGGATGGCGGTTGCTCGACCGATGCCGCTGTTGGCGCCGGTGACGACGGTGACGGTCATGTGCGCGGCTCCTGGTCGGGGATGTGAACGATCATGCCGCGATCGTATGCCGACGCCTGTAGATGCTCGCACTGAGGCGACTGCCGAGCGCCAGCATCGGGTAGGCGACGACGATCGCCACCGCGCCGGACACGTAGGCCCACCACTGCGTGATCGGCAGTTCGAACGTGTTGCGGGTGAACGGCAGCAGGAAGAAGAGCGCGAACAGCCCGGCCATCGTGACGACGAGGATCATCCGCAGCACGTTCAGTGGGCGGGCGACTCGGTAGAGGTTGAGCAGCGCGATCGAGCCGGCGACCATCACCGCGATGGTGCGGGCGTGCGGGGCGTCGATCGACGTGTCCAGCTGGATCAGTCCGAACACCGCCATCGTCACGGAGGCGATCACGACGCCCGCCGGCACGGCCCAGCCGAGCACCCGCTGGAGGAAGCCCGGGTGCACGCGATCGTCGTTGGGCTCGAGCGCGAGGAAGAACGCAGGGATCCCGATCGTGAACCAGCTCAACAACGTGAGATGGATCGGGCGCAGCGGGTAGTTCAGCGCGAGCACGCCGACGAAGATCGACAGCATGATCGAGTACACGGTCTTGGTGAGGAACAGGCTGGCGACGCGCTCGATGTTGTTGATCACCCGGCGACCCTCGGCGACCACCGCCGGCAGCGCGGAGAAGTTCGAGTCGAGCAGCACGATCTGGGCGACGCTGCGGGTCGCCTCGCTGCCCGATGCCATGGCGACACCGCAGTCGGCATCCTTCAGCGCGAGCACGTCGTTGACCCCGTCACCGGTCATCGCCACCGTGTGGCCGCGGTGCTGCAGGGCGCGCACCATCGCTCGCTTCTGGTGCGGGGTGACTCGCCCGAACACCGTGTTCTCCTCGAGCGCGTCGGCGAGCGCGTCGAGGTCGTCCTCGCCGGGCAGTTGCTTGGCGTCGACGTTCTTGGCCCAGTCGACGAACCCGGCGCGCTTGGCGACCGCGGCGACGGTGACCGGGTTGTCGCCGGAGATCACCTTCACCGTCACGCCCTGCTCGGTGAAGTACTCGATGGTCGCCTGCGCGTCGTGGCGCACCACGTCCTCGAGGAGGACGAGCGCGGCGGCGTGCACCTCCCGCAGCGTCGGCTTGGCCGGGTCGCCGAAGTCGCTGTCGCATCGGGCGAGCACGAGGACCCGTCGTCCGTTGGCCGCGTGCTCCTCGACCTGCGATTGCACGTCCCCCTCGTAGCCCGCGGTGAGCACGAACTCGGGCGCGCCGAGCACCCAACTGCCGTGTTCGCCGAACGCCATCGCGCTCCACTTGCGCGCCGAGGAGAACGGCACCCGGCCGGTGCTGTGCCACGTGGACGTCGTCGTGCTGTAGTGGGCCTTGATCGCGTTGAGGGTGGCGTTGGGGTCCGGGTCGTTGATCGCCATCGCGGTCAGCGCGGCCTCGACCTCGGCGCGGTCGATGTCGCCGAGCACCTGCACGTCGGCGAGTGCCAGGCTGCCCTCGGTGATCGTGCCCGTCTTGTCCGCGCAGAGGACGTCGACCCGGGCGAGCACCTCGATCGCGGGGAGCTCCTGGACGAGGCAGCGGTGCTTGCCGAGGCGCACGACCCCGACCGCGAAGGCGACGCTCGTGAGGAGCACGAGGCCCTCCGGCACCATCCCGACCAAGCCGGCGACGGTCTGGATCACCGCGTCCTGCCACCCCTGGTTGAGCCGCCAGAACTGACTGGAAGCGAGGAGCAGACCGACCGGGATGATCGCGTAGCCGACCCACGTGACGATGCGGTTGACGTCGTTGCGCAGCGGCGAGTTGACGAGCGTGAAGCGGCGGGCCTCCTCGGCGAGCTTCGAGGCATAGTTGTCGGCGCCGACCTTCGTCACGCGCACGCACCCGCCACCGGCGACGACGGCGCTGCCCGACATCACCTCGTCGCCGACGACCTTGGCGATCGGATCGGCCTCACCGGTGAGCAGCGCCTCGTCGATCTCGAGGTTGTCGGCGGCGATCACGACACCGTCCGCGACGACCTGCTGACCGGTGCGCAGCTCGACGACGTCGTCGAGCACGAGCTCGTGCACCTGCAGGTCGGACGAGGTGCCGTCGCGCACGACGTGGACGCGCGGCGCGCTGACGACGCGCAGCGCGTCGAGAGACCGCTTGGCGCGCAGCTCCTGGACGATGCCGATGACGCTGTTGGCGACGATCACCCCGCCGAACAGGGCGTTCTTCGGGGAGCCCGCGGCGATCACCAACGCGGCGAGGACCGCGACGATGAAGTTGACAGGGGTGAGCACGTTGGCCCGCACGATCTGCTTGACCGTGCGGGTCGGCGCGTTCGGGATGCTGTTGACCTGGCCCTTGGCGACCCGCTCGGCCACCTCGGCGCTCGTCAGCCCCGTCGGCCGCCCGCCATCGCCAGGAGGCGCGGCGGTTGGCGCTGCCCCGGGCGCGTCTGCGGCGCCGGGTTCGGGTGCGGTGCCGGGTGTGGGTGCGGTGCCGGGTTCGGGTGCGGCGCCGGGTGCGGCGTTCGGCTGGGTGGGATCCGTGGTGCGCGCCGGTGGGGACGCGGCGTCGTCCGGCGTCTCGGGTACGTCGGTGGTGTCGGGTTGACTGCCCACCGTGCCACGGTAGTCGCCGTTCGTCGCGCCGACCGTCGAACCGTCGCCCGCCGCGGCAACACCCGACGTGACGGCCCCGCCGACCCCGAACGTCAGACGGCGGGGCCGAGGCGAGACGGCGGCGGGACGCGCCGCCCGTCATCGAGCGTGGCCGCCGTCAGGCGCACCCGCTTCGCGCGCACCATCGGGGCACCGCCGGGAGCGGCGATCACGAACCGGCGGTCCGATCCCGCCACCCATGCTTTCGGCGTGAACGCAACCATCGGCCGTGCCCGCCACGTTGCCGCGACGGCGAGCGTCGGGCCGTCGTCGGGCGCGCCGCGCAGCTCCACCAACGTCAGCGCATGTTGGCTCCCGCCGGCGAGCGGGACCTCGAGCACCCGCGAGCCGGCCTCCACCCACGGGTTGGCGCGCAGCACCCGCCACGTCCAGCGCAGGCGCTTGGCGAGGCCGATGGCGATCGCGCCGGCCACCATCCCGAGCAGCACGAGCGCGGGCCACGGCAGCGGCGCGGCATCCGGCGCCGCACCGACCACCTGGACCCGTGCGGGGTGTGCCGGGTCGTACACGACTTCGATCGGTTCGCCGACGGCATGGTGCGGAGCACTGCGGCCGAGGTTGAGCTCGGCGGTGTGCTCGTCGCCGACATCGTCCGCGTAGCGCACGGTGACGTAGCCGGAGACGCCTCCACCGCTCCCGTCGCGCGTCAGCCGGATCGCCTGGACGGTCCCCGTGGTCCGCCGGCCCGTCGTCTGGAGGCGGTCGCCGTTCTGCTCGGCGCGGAACGCGATGCCGAGGAGGATCAGTCCCACGCCCGCCACCGCCAGCAACCCGCACAACAGCCATCGTCGGCGGAGGTTGCGCCGAGTGCTGGTTGCTGCCGCGGCACTGCCGGCGAGGCCCGAACGTGATGGCGTACGCATGCTCACGAGCGGTGTACCCCCGAGGCATGTGCCCCAGACCCCAGCGCCGTGCCGGTCATACCCCGGTTCTACGCCTTCACCGCCCCGAACGCCATCACGAACTTCCCCGCCCCGCCCCGCCGCCCCACGCCTGCCGCGGCCGATGCCTGTTGCCCGCAGGCGTGGGCGCGCCATGTGCGGGATGTGGCTCACAGCGCGCCCACCGTGCCTGTTGCCACCTTGCCTGCTTCCTGCGGGTGTGGGCGCGTCGTGTGCCGGATGTGGCTCACAGCGCGCCCACCTGGCTGTTGCCTGTGGGTGTGGGCGCGTCGTGTGCCGGATGTGGCGCACTGCGCGCCCACCTGGCTGTTGCCTGTGGGTGTGGGCGCGTCGTGTGCCGGATGTGGCGCACTGCGCGCCCACCTTGGCTGTTGCCTGTGGGTGTGG
>JAODBQ010000576.1 GCA_025464045.1 Ilumatobacteraceae bacterium | reverse complement strand
AGACGCATACAAGCCGGGCACGTCCGGGGTGTCGATCCACCACACGAACTCGTCGTCTGCCTGCTCCAGATGGAAGACCAACGTGATCATGGCGTCACAGTATGTCATCGAGCTCGCGATCGGTCAGTCCGACATCGCCCTTTAGTACCTTCCTCACGAGCCCGGGCGGCAGCGTCGCGCGGTCATGGAACGAGAAGGTGAACGACGGACGACCCTCCGCCTCAAGCCAGCGATGACTCCCCGTCCGTCGGACAACCCGGTAGGACAGCGGTCGACGCTCCAGGATGGCGAGAAGGTCCGTCGCCTTCATCGAGGGGAACCGACGCGACACGGCGGCACGGTAGCTGGGGCGCGATCCGGCGGGCGTGGTCGAACACGCCGAGTGTCAGCCCGTCGCTCTCCTTCCTGCTCAGCGTTCGCAGCGGATCGCGGCGCTCACGAGAGTGTCAATGTCACCGACGGCACGCTCGACCTCGGTGCGAAGCGCCTCGAGCTGATCGCCGAGCTTGCTCACGGTCGTCGTCCCTTCGCCCACCGCCGACGTCGGCGCGCGGCCCTTCGGTGTTCATTCGCAGTCGACGCCGTCGTGGTCGGCGTCTCGGTACCACGAGAACTCGGGATCTTCGCCCTTGACGAAGGGACCGTAGCCGTGCGCCTTGGCCTCTTTGCAGGTTCAGAATCGCGGATCGAGCGCTCTCTCGCTCGCTTCTGTGGTCGTGGCAGCCACGGGCAGGATCCGTGGCGCAGCAGTTGTCGGGGCGTCGGTTGGCGGTGGAGGTGCTGTGGTCGCGGGTTCCGTCGGCGCTGGTTGTGTGGGCGGCGGTGTCGGGGCCGGGGTGGGTGGTGCAGTAGTCGGCAGCGGAGTGGCTGTCGTTGTGGTGGTGGTGGTACTGGCCGCCGTGGTTGTCGTCGCGGCGATGATGGTCGTGGCGGGCACGGTGGTCGGCAGTGGCGTCGCTGGCACGGTCGTAGCGATCGTCGTTACGCCTGTGGTGGTGGTCACCAGCGAGGCAAGCCCATTCAACGTCGTTGTCGCCGAGCTCCCGCAGCCGACCAAGATCAGTGCGGCCAGAGCCGCTCCCACACGCCTTGCAACCATGTTGTCCCCCGCCCCCCGGTGCGGGCACAACATAGAGCTGCTTGAGTCTCAACGCTCAGTCGTGCGGCAGCCTGCCTCGTTAGTCCATTACCTCGATGATCGAAAATCGAACCCAGGAAGCACATCACGTCCAGTACTGCCCTATCGGTCAGACCAGGGCTCGACTCGCGACACCGATCAGACCAAGGTCACAACTCGGGGCGGTGCCTTTGGCACAGCGGTCGAAGCCCACTCGGTTCGAGGCGGGAGGACGGCGCGAGCCGCGTCGCTCGACGCCCGGAGGACGTCTTTCCACGGCGCACGGCGTCGTCGGCTTGATCGAGCAACAGGCCGAGAGCCCAGTCGGCTTCGCGTGCCAATAGACCGAACGGCCACAGGACAGCGAAGTCCGTTCGCGTCCAGGACAGGTGCGGTGTAGGCCCGTCCAGCGTCAGTTGTCGGAGAACAGGGCGTCGACGAACTGGCGGGGATCGAAGGCGACGAGGTCCTCGATCGACTCGCCGAGGCCGACGAGCTTCACCGGGAGCCCGAGCTCGGTCTCGATCGCGAACACGATGCCACCCTTCGCCGAGCCGTCGAGCTTGGTCAGCACGACACCGGTGACCTCGGTCGCGTCGCCGAACTCACGGGCCTGGGTGAGGCCGTTCTGCCCGGTCGTGGCGTCGATCACCAGCAGCACCTCCGTGACCCGACCCGCGCCCTTGGCCGCCACCCGGCGGACCTTGCGGAGCTCGTCCATCAGGTTCGTCTTCGTGTGCAGTCGCCCGGCTGTGTCGGCCAGCACCAGGTCGTAGCTGCGCGCCGTCGCCCGCTCGATCGCGTCGAAGATCACCGCGCTCGGGTCGCCGCCTTCGTTGCCGCGCACCATCTCGGCGCCACTGCGCTCGGCCCACGTGCCGAGCTGCTCGGCTGCCGCAGCGCGGAACGTGTCGCCGGCGGCCATCAGCACGCTGCGGCCCTCGTCGCGCTGCAACGCACCGACCTTGCCGATCGTCGTGGTCTTCCCGACGCCGTTCACGCCGACGAACAGCCACACGTTCGGCCCGCTCGCCTCCGCGGTGGCCGGCTCGAAGTGCAGGTCCCGGTCGGCGCCGTCCAGCCGCGACGTCATCTCCGCCTGCAGGGCGGCGAGCAGCTCGTCCGGGGTCGTGATCTCCTTGGCCTTGACTCGTTCCCGCAGCGGATCCAGCAACGCGTCGGTGACGCGGATCCCGACGTCCGCGCGCAGCAGCGCCTCCTCCAGGTCGTCCCAGGTCTCGGCCGTGATCCCGGCCCGACCACGCACGCCGAGGAACGCGCCGGTGAGCACGCTGCGCGCCTTGGCCATGCGGGACCGGAACGTCGGCCGTTCGACGACCTCCGGCTCGACGACCTCGACGATCTCGACGACCTCGACGACCTCGACGACCTCGATCTCGACCGGCTCCTCGACGACGACGAAGTCCTCGACCGCGGTGCCCGGCATCGGGACGGACTCGATGACGGCCGTCGTCGCGGAGCCGGGCTCGGTCGTCGCGCCCGGCGCCCCCGGTGGCGGATGATCGATGGACGCGGTGGGTGCGGCGGGCGGTACCGACGGTGGGGCGGACCTGCGCCGATTGAGCAGGATGACGCCGATGCCGACGATGAGCACGACGGCGATGAGGACGAGATAGATCCAGGGCATGACCGGTTCACGCTACCGCTGCTCGCTGCGGCCGACCGGCGGCGGGACCAGGGAACAACCTCCTATCGCGAGCGCCCGGTGAGGCCACCCGACCCGCCGGTGAGCCGTTGTGCGAGCCACACGGGGATGACCGACAGCAGCATCACGGCGGTCGCGACGACGTTCACGATCGGCTGCTGCTCGCCACGGTTGAGGTTGTTGAGGATCCACTGGGGCAACGTCTCCGAACCGGCCGGCGCGGTGAACGTGGTCACCACGATCTCGTCGAAGCTCAACCCGAGCGCGAGCAGACCGCCGGCGACCAGGGCCGAGCGCATCAGCGGGAAGGTGACGTACAGGAACGTCTGACCGCGGTGCGCGCCGAGATCGGCGGAGGCCTCCTCGAGGTTCGGCGACATCCGCCGCAACCTGGCCACGACGTTGTTGAACACGACCACGATGCAGAACGTCGCGTGGGCGACCACCAGGGTGAGGATGCCCAGTTGGATGCCCGCGCGCTGCAAGCCTGCGTTCAGCGCAATGCCGGTGACGATGCCGGGCAGCGCGATCGGCAGCACCAGCATCAGGCTCAACGGCTCCCGACCGAAGAACCTGAAGCGCTGGATCGCGAACGCCGCGCACGTCCCGAGCACGAGCGCCACCAACGTGGCCAGGGCGGCCGTGCGCAGGCTGACGAGCAGCGCCTCGCGGGCTCCGTCGTTGTGCACGGCCTCGGCCCACCACGAGCCGGTGAAGCCCTTCGGTGGCCATGCCAGCGACGTGCCGGTGTTGAACGAGAAGACGGCCACGACGAGCAGCGGCGCGTAGAGCAAGCCGAGCACGAGCCAGGCGTAGGCGCGCAGACCCCACCGCACACCGGCCGGCACGCTGCTCACGACCCGTCCCTCACCGTTCGACCGTCACAGGTTGTCCAGTGCGCCGGTGCGCCGGATGCCGAGCAGGAACACGACCATGATCACCACGGGCACGACGGCGTACGCCGCGGCGAAGGGCAGGTCGGCAGTGAAGTTGGCGTAGACCACCGAGCCGATCGTCTGGGTCGGCCCGCCGACGAGCTGCACCGCGATGTAGTCGCCGAGCGACAACGAGAACGTGAACACCGCACCCGCGACGATCGACGGCACGAGCACGGGGATGACGACTGAACGCAGCGTGCGCACGAAGCCGGCACCGAGGTCGCCGGACGCGTCGAGCAGCGAGTCCGGGAGCCGCTCGAGGCCGGCGTAGATCGGCAGGATCATGTACGGCAGCCACAGGTATGCGAGCACGACGACGACGCCGGTGAGCCCGTAGCCCGGGCTCGTACCGACGGTCTCGGCGAGCACGCCACCGGGATCACCGAGGATCGCCCGCCACGCGAACGCCTTCACGAGGTAGCTGCCCCACAGCGGCACGAGGACTGCTGCCGCCAGCAGCGGCCGCCACCTCGGCTTGGCGACCTTGGCGATGTAGTACGCGATCGGCAGTGCCAGCGCCACGTCGATGACCGTGACGAGCACCGCGATCCACAGCGTGCGCAGCGCGATGGTGCGGTACGTGTCCGTGTCGATCAGCTGGCGGTAGTTGGAGACGCCGAGCTCCTTGACGATCCCGGTGCCGTCCTCGTTGAGCCGGTAGAAGGAGGTCACGAACAGCGCGACGAGCGAGCCGACGTAGATCAGCAGCAGCCAGACCGTCGGCCAGGTGAGGACGCCGAACAAGCGGGCACGGGGATGGCGGTCGAGCATGCGCGAGACCTGCCGCGCCCGCCCGTCGCGCATGCCCACCGGAGGACCGCCACCACCCGGACCGGCGGGATCGGGCGGGCCGGCCGGGGCGCCGATCGTCGACGCGGTCACGCGGTGCTCACCCGCCGGTCCGGCATCGTGCTCAGCCCTTGATCACCGTCCACGCCTTGATCCAGTCGGAGAACGGCACGCAGCTGCTGCCCGAACCGTCCAGGCACTTCTTGCGCGGCGTCGCCCAGAACGCGATGGACTTGGCGAAGGCCGCGTCCGTCGCCTTGAACACGTCGCAGTGCTCGGCAGGATCGATCAGCCCACACGCCTTGGGGTTGGCCGGGGCCTCGCCGAACCACGACGCCACCTGCGCCTGCACGGCCGGGCTGGTGATGTAGTCCATCCACATGTACATGCAGTTCGGGTGCTTGGCCTTCGACGACACCATCCACGTATCGCTCCATCCCGTCGATCCCTCCTTCGGCGAGACCGTCTTCAGGTCGGCGTTGTTCGGGAGGGCGAGGTTGTAGATGATCTGCCACGTGGTCCCGAGCACGATCGTGCCTTGCTCGAACGCCTGCTGCGATGCCGAGTAGTTGCTCCAGTACTCGCCGATGTTCGAACGCTGGACCTTGAGCAGTGCCACCGCCGCGTCGAACTGCTTCTGCGTGAGCGAGTACGGGTCCTTGATCGCCAGATCGGGCCGCGCGGTCTTCAGGTAGAGCGCCGCGTCCGCGATGTAGATCGGTGCGTCGTAGGCGGTGATCTTGCCCCTGTACGGCGAGTCCTGGGCGAACACGGCATCCCACGAGTCCGGCGCGGGAGTGACGACCGCGCTGTTGTACATCAGGTAGTTCGCCCCCCAGCCGTGAGGGATGCCGTAGTTCGTGCCGCCGCTCGAGTTGTACACGGTGTCCTTCAGCAACGGGCTGATGTCGGCGTAGTTGGTGATCAGTGCGGTGTTCACCGGCGCGACGAGGCCGGCGTCGATCATCCGCACGCTCGAGTCGCCGCTCGCCGAGACGCCGTCGTACTCGCCGCTGCTCATCAGCTGGAACATCTCGTCGGACGTGTTGCCGGTCTTCACCGTCACCTTGCAGCCGGTCTGCTGCTCGAACGGGGTGACCCAGTTCTGGTCGGGATCGGTGCTGCCGTCCTCTGCGTAACCGGCCCACGCGACGATGCTCAGCGCGCCCTCACCCGCGCCGACCTTGTTCGGTGCGGTTGTGGACTTCGACGTGCTGTCGGATCCGCAGCCGGCGACGACGAGCCCGAGGAGGGCGACCGTCGCCCCGGCCGTTCGTGAGATCCTCATCGTTGGTCCCCTCCCGTGTTGTCGATGGTGAGCACGGCGTCGCGCAGCCAGGCGAGCTGCACCGCGTCACCGGCGCGGACGTCGCCGACGCCGACGCTCGGCACGCCGACGAGCAGTTGCTGGTGCGTGCCGGCGGCGTCCAGCTGCACCCGCACGCGGCAATCCGCGCCGAGGTACTGGACGTCGGTGACGATGCCGGAGGTCAGGACGTCGCCCGGGGGCGGCGGTGCACCGACGGCGGCCATGCGGATCCGCTCCGGGCGGATCGAGACCGCGGTGGTGGCGCCCATCAGCAGTCTCGCCTGCGCGGCGGGGACCAGGTTGGAGGTGCCGACGAAGCCGGCCACGAACGCCGACGACGGCCGCTCGTAGATCTCCCGCGGCGTGCCGATCTGCTCGACCCGACCCTCGTTGAGGACCGCGACGCGATTGCTCATCGACAACGCCTCGCCCTGATCGTGGGTGACGAAGACGAACGTGATCCCGACGTCGCGTTGGATGCTCTTCAGTTCGACCTGCATCTCCTCGCGCAGCTTCAGATCGAGTGCGCCGAGCGGCTCGTCGAGCAGCAGCACCCTGGGTCGGTTGACGAGCGCGCGGGCGAGTGCGACGCGCTGGCGCTGCCCGCCGCTCAGCTGGTGCGGACGACGGGCCGCCAGCTGCCCGAGGCGCACCGAGTCGAGCATCTCGCCGGCACGACGTCGCCGCTCGGCGCGCGGGACGCGCTTGACCCGCAGCCCGTACTCGACGTTCTGCATCACGGACATGTGCGGGAACAGGGCGTAGTCCTGGAAGACGGTGTTGACGTCACGGTCGTACGCGGCGAGATGGGTGACGTCGGCGCCGGCGAGCAGCACCGCACCGGCGGTCGGCAGCTCGAAGCCGGCGATCATCCGCAGCACCGTGGTCTTGCCGCTGCCGCTCGGGCCAAGGAGCGAGAAGAACTCGCCCTCCTCGATCTCCAGGGTGATGTCGTCCACTGCGGTGACGTCGTCGAAGCGCTTGACGAGTCGGACGAGCTGCACCGCCGGTGTGGATGCACCTGCCCGGTCCGACATCAG
>JAODBQ010000572.1 GCA_025464045.1 Ilumatobacteraceae bacterium | reverse complement strand
ACGATCTGCGCCGGGTCATCGGCGAGTTCCGCGACGGAGGCGGCGAGGGCAAGGAGGTCCTGGTCCAGGTCCACCTGTCGTGGGCGCCGGACGAGCGGGAGGCGGAACGGATCGCCGTGGATCAATGGGGCACCAACATCTTCTCGTCCGGCATCATGTGGAACCTCGAGCTGCCGACGCAGTTCGAGGAAGTTCGCGGCACGACGATCGAGCAGGTGCGCTCGAGCGTGATCGTGT
The DNA here is from genome assembly GCA_025464045.1 of Ilumatobacteraceae bacterium. Taxonomy (GTDB): domain Bacteria; phylum Actinomycetota; class Acidimicrobiia; order Acidimicrobiales; family Ilumatobacteraceae; genus JAODBQ01. The sequence continues at coordinate 10,782 of JAODBQ010000572.1, read as the reverse complement.
CGTCGGATCTGGCGGTGCACCTCGATGCGTTGGCGGAGATCGCCGAGCTCGGCGTCGACGGGATGTATCTCCACCACGTGGGACAGCAGCAGACCGCCTTCATCGAGGCGTTCGGCGAGAACGTCGTCCCGCAGCTCGCCCGCATCGCCTAGAGAGCATGATGACGTTCAGAGCGCACGAGCACGTATGTTGTCAGCAGCCGCCGGTGCGAAAGCATTGCGGTGGGAATCAGGGGTGCTCAGAACCACCCTTCCGGGCAGGTTCTTCTAAGTAGGTGTTTGTTGCTCTGCGCTTTGCGGTAACGCCGGACCCATGGTGGACGTCAAACCCGGAACGACGACCTCGATGAGCGAACGGGTGCTGATCACGGGCGGGGCGGGCTTGGACGACGCTCGCAAGGAGCTCGACGCGCGCGGGCTGACGGTATGACGTTCGCCGACCGCACCGTCCTTGTCACCGGCGGCGCCGGCTTCATCGGCACCAACGTCGCGACTCGGGTGCTGCGCGACGGGGGCAGGGTCGTCGTGCTCGACGATTTGTCGAGAGCCGGCGTGCGCGAGAACCTCCGTCACCTCACCGCGCTCCCGAGCCAGGGGCGCCTTCGCACCGAGATCGCTGACGTACGTGACCGGTCGATCCTTCGTCGCGCCCTCCATGGCGTCGACACGGTCGTGCACCTCGCCGCGCAGGTGGCGGTGACGACGAGCGTCGACGAGCCGCGACATGACTTCGAGGTGAACCTCGGCGGTACGTTCGCCCTGCTTGACGAGATCCGGGGGATGGACGTCGCTCCCAGCGTGCTGTACACCTCGACGAACAAGGTCTACGGCGAGATGGGCGACCTCACCGCCCACCGGCGAGGCGATCGTTGGGAGCCCACCGACGCGTACGTCGCGGAGCATGGGATCTCGGAGTCCCGCCCGCTGTCGTTCTGCAGCCCGTACGGATGCTCGAAGGGTGGCGCCGACCAGTACGTCATCGACGCCGCCAAGACGTATCGCATCCCAACCGTCGTGTTCAGGATGAGCTGCATCTACGGGCCCCACCAACGCGGCAACGAAGACCAGGGGTGGGTCGCACACTTCCTCCTGCAGGCGATGGCCGGCAAGCCGATCACGATCTTCGGCGATGGCGCGCAAGTGCGCGACGCATTGTTCATCGACGACCTGGTCGAGGCGATGGACCTCGCGTTGACGAACATCGACCGGCTCTCCGGCCGTGTGTTCAACATGGGCGGCGGCCCCGAGAACACGACCAGCCTGCTCGAGCTGCTGGCGATGATCGGCGAGCTCGAGCGGGAGGAGCCGGTGGTCTCGTTCGACGCTTGGCGCATCGGGGACCAGCGTTCCTACGTGTCCGACGTGCGGGCGTTCGCCGCAGCGACCGGATGGACACCGAACGTGGATCTGCGGACCGGCGTCGCCCGCCTGCATCGCTGGCTGGACGAGCATGCCGCCGCGGCGAGCCGTCCGGATGCCGGGTGAGCCGGGTCATACGCGTCGCCTCCATCTCCGCGCCGCGCAAGGCTCGCATCGGCGGCGTCTGGACCTACGCGCTCGAGCTCATCGACGCACTGGCGCCGCACGACATCGAGGTCACCCTCGCCATCCTGGGCCCAGCACCGGACCCGTCATGTGGGCGCGACGGGAATGGCGTGGCCGATTGACATGAGTGGTCGGTACCCCCATCCGGCGGCATCGATCACCCGCACGGAGGTCACGCGGGCGGGCGGGGATCGGTCATGCACGGTCGGGGTATCGTCAGCCGCATGCGCCACGAGCCAGCCGCGTCGCGATCACTGCGATCCGCAGGGCTCCACCGGCCTGGTGGCGGCGTCCGTGCTTGACTCCGTCGTCTTCTGGAACGAGCCGAACAACAAGTCGCACTGGGACTTCGAGAACCTGGATCCCGAGTGGCGGATCCTGAGTGACATGGTGCAGCTCGCTGGTGCCGCCGTCCACGCCGAGAACCCCGCGTTGACCCGGGTGCTCGGCGGGATCGCACCGATCGATCCGAGCTTCATCCAGCGGATGCAGGCGCACGGCACCCTCGACGCTGTCGACGCCGTGGGCGTCCACGGGTTCCCGCTCGACTGGAACCACTGGCAGATCGACGAGTGGCCCGAGCGCCTCGCCGAGATCCAGCCCCTCGTGGACATACCGGTGTGGGTCACAGAGGTCGGTGTCTCCTCCTTCGGTGCCGAGGAGGTGCAGGAGTTCGGGCTGAACCGCACCGCCGAACTGCTCAGTGGCCGCGCCCCACGCATCCACTGGTACTCACTGTTCGACCTGCCCCGATCGTGGCCGGCGACGACCCGTCACCGCGAGGCCGAGGGCTCCTCGTACTACCGGCACTTCTACCTCGGCCTCATTCGCGAGGACGGCTCGCCGAAACCCGCATTGCGAGCGTTCGCTGAGCACACCCCCGAGCTCGGCATCTGTCAGTGGTTCCACTACGAGGACCACCGGCTCGACGATGCTGTCTCCTGGCTGCGCCGGCTCGGTGTGACCCAGATCCGCACCGGTCTCAGCTGGGCGGACAGCTTCCGTCCCGATGCCCTTGGCTGGTTCGACCGGCAGATGCGAGCGCTCGAGGAGTTCGAGGTGACTGCGACGTTCTGCTTCACGCCAGAGCACCTCGGCGTCGAGCCCCACCACACCAGCCCACCGCGTGAGATCGAACGCTTCGCCGACTTCTGTGCCGAGATGGTGCGGCGATACGCCCCGGGCTCGACCATGCACGATGCGGACGGCGCTCCGGTCAACAGCCGATGACGTCACCGCTCCGGGTCGGCGTCCTGACCTTCCACCGGTGCATCAACCACGGGTCGTACTGGCAGGCCCGCTGCCTCGTCGACGGGCTGCGCGGCCGCGGTCACGACGTGGAGCTGCTCGATCACCACTCCGACCGCGTCAACGTCGCAGAGTGGAGGTGCGCACTTCGGCCGACCCTGCCGACACCGGTCCCTCGAGCCGATCACCGGCCATACCGCGACAAGCTCGAGAAGTTCCGGACCGCGTGCGCAGCGTTGCCGATGTCACCACGCTTCGATCTCGACGATCCGCACGGCGTTGGCGAGTACGACACGGTCGTGGTGGGCAGCGACGAGGTGTGGAACCTTGCACACCCGTGGTACGGGGGCTCCCCGTTGTTCTTCGGGACTGGTTTGCGGGCCACCAGGGTGGTTTCCTACGCAGCCAGCTTCGGCAGCTACGACGCGTCCGCGGGTCTCGATCCTGCGTGGGCCGGACAGTTGCGTCGCTTCGCCGCGATCTCGGTGCGTGACGACAACTCACGGGACATCGTCGGGGCCGCACTCGGCACCGAACCGCCGGTGGTCCTCGATCCGACGCTGCAGTTCCCGCCGGTTGCAGAGGGTACGTGGAGTGGGCTGGACGGCCCGTTCGTCGCTGTGTACGGGCACAACTTCTCGGAGGCGTTCATCCGACAGGTCCGCCGCTGGGCCCAGCTGCGCGGCCGGCGGCTGGTGAGCATCAGCTACCGCAACGACTGGGCCGACGAGCAGTGGCTGCAGGCCGGTCCACACGACTTCGCCCACGCGATCGCGAACGCGGACGCAGTCATCACGAACTTCTTCCACGGCTGCGTCTTCGCGCTCCTCAACGATCAATCGTTCGTCTGTGAACCGTCCCGGTACCGGCACAACAAGATCAGATGTCTGATGTCGTCGATCGGGGGAGAACATCACCTCGTGTCAGAGGATGCGCCCGCCACCGTCTACGACGAGTTGCTCGACCGACCACTCGATCCAGCATTCCACGACGCGATCGCACGGCTGAGATCGTCCTCGAACACGTACCTCGACGCAGCGCTGCCGTGATCGACGGACGAGGTGCAGCCGTCTCCGCCGTGCGCCCACGTGCACCAAGTGATGTCATCGCGAGGGGTCGCTGCATCGGGTGCGGCGCCTGTGCCGCCCCCGTGAGCGTCGCCGCGCCGACAGCGCGGGGCCGGTCGAAGGGGCAGGTTCGGATGGAGTTCGACACCCACGGATTCCTGCGTCCATCGGCACCTCGTTCGTGGCTGCGCCACCGCAGCACCGGATTCGCCAGAACCTGCCCGTTCTCGCCCGGTGCGGCCGACGAGGACGCTCTCGCTGCGGATCTGTTCCCCGACGCGATTCGGCGCAGCACGGGGACCGGTTCGTTCATCGACGCCTACGTCGGCCACGCGGCGGCTGCACCGTTCCGCGCGCAGGGGAGCAGTGGCGGGATGGTCAGCTGGGTCCTCGCGGAGCTCCTGCGGCTGGACCGGATCGACGGTGTGGCACACGTCGTCGCTAGCCGGGACCCCCAGCAGGACGGTCGCTTCTTCCGCTATCGGGTGTCACGCACGATCGAGGAGGTCCACGAGGGAGCGAAGTCGCGCTACTACCCGATCGAGCTCTCTGACGTGCTGCGCGAGATTCGTGACGTCCCCGGTCGTTATGCGGTCGTCGGCGTGCCGTGCTTCATCAAGGCTGTGCAGTTGCTGCGTCGGGAAGATCCGGTGCTGCGCGAGCGCATCGTATGCACGCTCGGTTTGTTCTGCGGGCATATGAAGAGCGCACGGTTCATCGAGAGCTTCGCCTGGCAGCTGGGGGTCGAAATCGCAGACGTGCAGGCAGTCGAGTTCCGGCAGAAGGACGTGACGCGACCCGCCAGCACGTACACCGCGCGCCTGCAGCTGACCGACGGCAGCTCTGTCCAGCGCGATTGGTGGAACCTCGCGGACGGCGACTGGGGCGCCGGCTTCTTCCAGAGCCCGGCGTGCAACGCCTGCGACGACGTCGTCGGTGAGACGGCGGACATCTCGTTCGGCGATGCGTGGGTCGAGCCGTACTCGTCCGACGGCAACGGCACCAACGTCGTCGTCATCCGTTCCTCCGAGCTCGCCGTGCTCGTGTCTGCTGGCATCGCGGACGGAAGGCTGGCCTTGCAGCCGGTCGATGCCGAGTTCATCGAGCAGACCCAAGCAGCCGGTCTGCGTCAGCGTCGCGAGGGCCTCGGCTACCGTCTCACCTGGCACGGCCGGAACTGGCATCGCCTGCCGCTCACTCCTCGCAAGCGCGTCGTGGCGGACGCCCACATCCCGCTGCGGCGCAAGGCGATCTATCGCATCCGCGCCGGCACCAGCGCGTGGAGCCACCGCGTCTTCTGGGTTGCTCGGCGGACTGGGCACCCTCAGCTCTACGTCCGGTGGGCGGCAGCAACGCAATCGTTCTACCACGCGTTCAGCTACTCTCGCGGCCGGCTCGGCGCTGTCGTCGACCGGCTGCTGCCGAAGCCGTGACCACGTTCCTCCTCATCCGTCACGGCGTGCACGAGCTCGGCGGGGACCGCATTGCCGGGCGTCTCCCGGGTGTCCACCTCAGCGCCGAAGGTCGTGCACAGGCCGAGCAGCTCGTCGCACGCCTCGACGGCGTGCCGATCGACGCAGTGCACGCGAGTCCGATGGAACGCACTCGCGAGACCGCCAGTCCGCTCGCACGTGCGCGCGCGCTGGAGCTCGAGCTGTGCGAGGACCTGCTCGAGATCGACTACGGCGAATGGACGGGCTGCCACCTGGATGCACTGGGCGATGACGTGCGCTGGCGCCGATGGAACTCGTTCCGCAGCGGGCACCGCGTGCCGAGCGGGGAATCGATGGTGGAGGTCCAGACCCGCGCCGCGGCATTGGTGCAGCGGCTCAGTGCGCAGCAACCCGACGGTCACATCGCGCTCGTCAGCCATGGCGATGTCATCAAGGCGCTGGTGGCCCAGTACGTCGGTGCGCCGCTCGATCTGTTCCAGCGAATCGAGATCAGCCCGGCGTCCGTCACGGTGCTCGTGGTCGAGGAGCTCGGCCCCTGGGTCGTCTGTGTCAACCACACGGATCGGCTGGCGGAGCTCCCGATCCCGTGAACGCCTCGAGCAACGTGGCGAGCTGGGCGAAGGAGCGTGCCCACGAGCGCGGCTGGCGTTGAGGTGAATATTGCAACACGTTCCAGCTCGTGGACGAACCTTCTGGCCTATATGTGGCCGCAGATTTCTCGAACCGAATGGCGGTGGGTTGTCGATCGACCAAACCCCCACCCCGGCCGTAACACGGGTACCGGAGCCAACCTGTCGCACGGGTACCGGGACTTGACATGTGAATGTTCTCACTGGAGGAACGATGACGGGACACCTCGGACGACGGGGGAGGCCTGGGAGCTGCGGGGTGTCTCGGGCTTGATCCGCTCACCCGCAAGCAGCGGCACGCGACGCGGGTCGCCGGGGCCTTCGCCGCTCGGTCGCCAGCGTGAACGCGCACTCGTGCGTCGATTGCGGAACTGCGCCGTACGCGCGGCGCAGCGGTCCTGGATCGCTGGGAGAAGTCGATCGACACGATCGGGTGGAAGCGGAGGTGGCCGCACCGATCCTGGGTAGGCCAGCGGGATGACCACTCCGAAGCCCGACGCATCGATCACCGAGCCGGTCGAGCGCGAAGGCACACTCAGCACACCATCGGCAGGTGAGCGCCACCGCACCGGGGAAGCAATGGCGCGGCACAACGCCGACGTCGATCCGCCGGCGTGACGAGGCAGTTCGTGACCGGCGGCCACGCGTGCGCCGGCCGCAGACCGGTCACGTTCGATCTCGACGGAACACTCGTCGACAGCAAGTACCTGCACACGTTGGCCTGGGCGCGAGCACTGCGGTCGAGTGGCGGATGGGCATCATGAACGCGATCCATCGGCTCGTGGGGATGGGTGCCGATCAGTTGCTGCCAAGGTTGATCGGACGCGAGGACGACTCGACTGATCGGAGCCGACCGTGACCGCGACGAAGCTGAACGACCGTGGCGCTGCCTCAACGGCCGGCGATGAACGAGGACGGCACGCGAAGTCACCGTCGGAGATTCCGGGGCCGGGATGGAAGGACGTGCTCGCCCGTACCCGCGCCGAGGTCAAGCACGACAAGGCAACGCTGCTCGCGGCGGGTGTGGCCTTCTACTCGTTGCTGGCCCTGGTTCCCGCGATGGTCGCGCTCGTCTCGATCTATGGATTGATCTCCGATCCGTCCTCGGTCGATCGACAAGTCGGTGATTGGCTGGGCGCTGCCCCACGCGAGGTGCGCGACCTGCTCTCGAGCCAGCTGAAGTCGATCACCAACAGCGCCGGCACTGCAGCGGGGATCGGGGCCGCGATTGGCATCATCGTCGCGCTGTGGAGCGCATCGAGTGGGATGGCGCACTTGATGGAGGCGATCAACGTCGCGTACGACGAGGACGAGACGCGCAGCGTCGTGCGCCGGCGCGGGCTCGCACTGGCGTTCACCGTCGCGGCGATCGCGTTCGTCCTTGTCGCGATCGGCGTCATCACCGTGCTGCCGGCGATGCTGGCCCACACCGGGATCGGCGCGCCAGGCCGGGTCATCGCCGGCATCGCGCGCTGGATCGTGCTGCTGTTCGGGATGATGGTCGCGCTCGCCGTCCTTTACCGGTATGCCCCGGATCGCGACGAGCCGCGCTGGGCGTGGACCTCGCCTGGGGCGATCGCGGCCACGCTGCTGTGGCTCGTCGCGTCGGCGGCGCTCGCGATCTACACCGGGAACTTCGGCAAGTACAACGAGACCTACGGATCGCTCGGCGCCGTCGTCGTGTTGATGCTCTGGCTGTTCATCACCGCACTCGCCGTGGTGCTCGGTGCCGAGCTGAACGCCGAAGTCGAACGTCAGACCGTCGAGGACTCGACGGCCGGCCGACCGCAACAGCTCGGTCAACGTGACGCCACGGCGGCTGACACCGTCGGCGCCACGTCCGCCGAGATCGGCGCCGGCGCCGGCACCGACTCGAGCACGGACGGCGACTCCGTGAGCGACGGCCCGGACGGCCGCTTGCGTACGCCCGAGGATTCGTCCGCCGCCGGGCAGGCATCGACCGAGGCGTTCGCGCGTCGACTCGGGCACGTCGCGGCGACCCGTGGATCGTCGATCGCCGTCGCCGAGTCGCTCACGGGTGGTTTGCTCGTGCAGGCACTGGCCAAGGTCGAGGGCTCCGGGGAGTGGCTCGCCGGTGGGATCGTCGCCTACGCCTCCTCCGTGAAACATCGAATGCTCGATGTCACGGCCGAGCACGTCGTCTCCGCTCTGTGCGCCGAGCAGATGGCGACCGGCGCGCGACGGCAGCTGGGCGCAGACGTCGCTGTCGCGGTGACCGGCGTGGCCGGCCCGGAGGCCCAGGACGGCGAACCGCCGGGAACGGTGTGGATCGCAGTCGACGACGGACGTCGGTCGGTGGCGACGTTGCATGAGTTCACCGGCGAACCTGCGGAGATCTGCGAGCACACGGTTGTCAGCGCGATCAACCTGACGTGGTCCGCCCTCTCCGGAGCCAAGACGTCGATGCGAGATGGACGATGACGCCGACGCGAACCCGACCAGCGCGACGTTCGTTCTGGTCGGCCAGCCTGCTCCAGGACGCGCTGCTCGGCGCCCGTCGAAGACGTGCTGCGCGCCGTCGTCGCGGCCTCTGGGGACCTGCGGCCGCTGCTGGTGTTCGTCCAGCACGATTCCAGTTCAGCCAATCAAGCGATCGACGCTGCCCAACGGACCGGAGGCTCGTTGTCATCGCGCGGCGACTGGCGGGCGCCCCCGGACATGCCGGCGACCCGGGTGGTTGGCCGACGTGGCACAGATCCCGAGCGAGGGCTGGCGCGCACGGCGTTGCGGTCGCGGCGCCGGCAGGTCAGCGGTCGCCGCGGGTGCGCGTCGGCGAAGCGGTGGGTTCGGTGAACGTCGATGGCGAACCGACGGTGCGCTCGCGACGCCTGGCTGCGGCAAGCCGGGAGATCAGGATGGCCGGGACGGCCAGGACCACGATGACGATCAGGACGATGTACATGTCTTCCTCTCGGACACCAGCAGATGGACGAGCGTCTGCGAGCGCGATACCCAACGCTCCCGCCGCGATAACCGTCGAGTGAACCCCGTTGTCCGGCGGCCGTTCCGGAGCAGACCTGGTGCGGCTCGGGCCGTCGACCGCTCGGCTGCGCGCCGGTGCGCCCGCAGCCGGAGTTCGGACGTTGTTCCTGCGAGTTGTTAACCCTGGCCGGCCGGGTCGGATCGCACGTTGGTGGGGAGCGCGCTCCGTTCCTCGTCGACCGCACGGGCGCACGAAGGTGCCCGGTCGGTCAAGCGAGCGCCGTAGAAGTGCCGTCGATGTCTCGAAGAACTTCGCGAGTCGCCGCGTGGAAGGCGTCGAGACTGAAGTCACGCTCAACGCGAGCTTGGCCGGCAGCGCCGAGTTCGCGTGCGTACGTCGGGTTCGCCAACAGCTTCCGCAGCGCAGCAGCCACCTGGTGGACGTCGGTCGGATCGACGAGCAGGCCGGTAGAACCGTCGACGACGGCGTCGGCGCAGCCCCCGACGTTGCCGGCGACGCACGGCAGACCGCATGCTGCCGCTTCGAGGTAGACGATGCCGAACCCCTCCATTTGGCCGATGTCACCAGGTCGGCTGGTCATTGCGAACAGGTCGGCGGCGGCGTAGGTGTCGATCAGCTCGTTGGACGGTAGGTCACTCAGAATGGTGAGACGATCGGCAACGTCGAGTTCAACGCATAGTTGCAATAGGGCCTGTTGATTCCCTTGGCCGACGACAAGGTAGTGAACGTTCGGGAAGTCGGGCGCCAGCTGAGCGACGGCCTGGGCCACGACGTCGTGGCCCTTGCGGGCCTCGAGGCGGGCCACAGTGAGCACAACACGCCGGTCCTCGAGTCCAAGGTGGACGCGGGCCCGCTCACGGTGCTGCGAGGTTGAGCCGGACTCGTAGACGCCGGCGTCCAACGCCGGGTGGATGATGCTGCAGACTTCGGGCCGGCCGCCGAAGCGGATCACGTTCCTCCTCGTCCACGAACTGATCGCGATGATGCGTCGGCACCTGTGGAACGTGAACCGCAGGTTGCGTCGAGCCAAGGCTGACGTTTCGGCGCGCGCGAGTTCCTCGCTGTGGCTGATGGCCAGCATGGGTGCCTTCGTCAGCCTGCTGATGATCGCGACCACAACCCCCGTTGGATGAGCCAACCCGGCGACGACGAGGTCGAACGGTTGTTGACGGTGGAGATTCAAGGCAGTGCGCAGTGCAGCGACCGATGTCATCCCATGTCGATGTGACGCCACCGACCGCACCGTCACTCCGTTGATTGTGGTCGCGTTGCCATCGACCCCCCCGAGCTGCAGCACCGTGACGGCATGCCCATCGGCAACAGCGCTCTCGGCGAAGTCCGCTAAGTAGCGGCCTGCTCCACTGATGTATGGCGGGTAGTACGGGGTGGCGATGAGAAGATGCACGCGAAGACCTTTGTGTCAGCGACCAACAGATGGACAGCGTCCCGTGGTGTGGTGGGAGTCGGTGCGATTCCTGGTGGCGTCAGGTGATGGCGAGCCTGCCGTCGTCTGGTGCATCGTCATTGTCGCGCGCCAGGTAGAGCTTGGCCATGGAGGCTTCGGAGAAGTGGCGACGATCACTCAGTCGTGGCGGCCGGCGAGTCGGAACGTGTGCGGCTCAGGTGCAGCACATTGGTGTGCGCTATGGCCAACGGCCATTCTGGGGCGAGCCATCGCCCACCTTCAGACCGGATCGCGTTCCGCCGTCTTCCGCCAGTCCCGATGTTGCTGTGCGGCATGGGCGGGACGCACAGGCGAGGCGCGGGTGGGTCATCGCAGTCGGAAGTGCGGTCCGAGCAAGCCCAGTTGCCGAGCTCGGTCTACCGCCTCGGCACGGCCGTGGGTGTTGAGCTTTGAGTAGATGTGAGACATGT
>JAODBQ010000555.1 GCA_025464045.1 Ilumatobacteraceae bacterium | reverse complement strand
CGTCCACCCACGCGATCGTCCGCAACGTCAGCGCGACCTGCGCCGGCAGTGACAGCGCGGGGTGTCAGCAGGTGAAGAACAGGCGCAGACTGTCATAGTCCGCCGTGGCGGGGTCCTCGTCGATGATGATCGCCGCCGCGGCGAGCTTGGCGCGTTCGGACGCTGCCCGGCGCAACAGATCGATCGCGCGGCGCCGCGCCGCGAGGGCCAGCCACGCCGCCGGGTTCGCCGGCGTGCCGTCGACCTCCCAACGCACGAGCGCCGTCGCGAACGCATCGCTGGTCGCGTCCTCGGCGAGCGACCAGTCCCCCGTCGCTCGGATCAGCCCGGCCACGATGCGCGTCCGATCCGATCCGTGCGCCTCGGCAACGGCGTCGGCAGCGGATGTCATCCGCTGAGTGTGGCCACCGGGCGGATCTCGATGCGACCGCGGCGGGCCATCGGATGTCGGGAGACGTAGTCGATCGCCTGGTCGAGGTCGTCGCACTCGAGGATGTCGTAGCCGACGATCCACTCCTTCGACTCGGTGTAGGGGCCGTCCGTCACGAGCACCTGGCCGTCGCGGACCCGCACCATCGTGGCCTCGTCGATCGGGCGCAGCGCGTTGCCGCGGATGCGGATGCCGCGGCGCGCACCCTCGTCGACCCACCGCTCGACCTCGCCGGCGGCCTCCGCAGGGTCGCCCGGCTCCTGGTCGTTGGCGATGAACAGCAGGTACTCCATGGGATTGCTCCTTCTCGAGGTGATGTTCGTACAACGAACGGCGGCGGCCCGCAGACGACACGTCGCGCAAGGTTCGCACGAGGCCAGCTGCCGGCGACGCGCTCAGCTGCGGCGCGGCACGAGGAGCTCCGTGCGACCGAGGTCCGAGGACCACCAGCGCGACGTCGGCCGCCATCAGGCGGAGGTGATCGCACGCGTCGCCGGCCACGTCGCCGTTGGCGTTCGCTCCCGGACGTGTGCTGAACCGGTCCCAGGTGTCCTCGCGGCGGCCGGCGCGACCATCTTCCATCGGGTGGCTGGACGTCGCCGCTCCCCACGCGCAGCCCTCGGGGACCGCAGCGTGCCCGTCATCGCGACCTGCCCGCGACTAGCCCTTGACCGCTCCGGTGACGAGGCCACGCACGAAGAACCGTTGCAGCGCGGCGAACACGGCGAGCGGGACCACCATCGTCAGGAACGCCGCGGCGGTCAGCCGCTGCCAGTCCTCACCTCGACTCCCGGCGAGGTCCACGAGGCGCACGGTCAGTGGCGCGTTGTTGCCGCCGGCGAACACGTAGCCGACGAGGTAGTCGTTCCAGACCCACAGGAACTGGAAGATCGCCAGCGACGCGAGCGCCGGCACCGACAGCGGGATGATGATCTTCCAGAAGATGCGCAGGTGCCCGGCACCGTCCACGCGCGCCGCTTCGATCAGCTCGCTCGGCAACGAGGAGATGAAGTTCTTGAGGAGGAAGATCGCCAGCGGCATCGCGAAGCAGGCGTGCGCGATCCATGCCTGGACCGGGTTGCTCTTCAGGAAGTCGAACGAGCTCGAGCCGGCGATCGCCGGGAAGACCGTGACGCTGCCGATGTGGACGCCCGTGGTGAACAGCCGCAGCAGCGGGATGAGCGCCATCTGCAGCGGCACCACGAGCAGCCCGACGACGACGATGAACAGCCAGTCGCGACCCTTGAACCTCATCCACGAGAACGCGTATGCGGCGAGTGCGGCGATCAGGATCGGCAGCAGCGTGCCGGGGATGACGATCTTGATCGAGTTCAGGAAGTACTTGCCCATGTCGCCGTTGCTGGTCTTGGCGTTCAGGACGTCGGTGTAGTTCTTGATCGTCAGCTGGTAGTCGCCCGGCTTGAAGAACGTCCACCAACCGGTCGACTTGATCTTGTTCTCCGGGCGGAACGACGTCACCAGCAGACCGAACGTCGGGATCGTCCAGAGGAACACGAGCGCCCACACCGTGACCTTGCCGGGTGACGATCGCAGCCATGAGCTGATCCGCCGCGAGCGCGGTTCGGCGATCACTGCGGTGGCGGCCGCCCCGGCTCCTGCGGCGCCCGACGGGACCGTGACGGCGGTCATCCCAACTCCCTTGTCCGCGACTGGTTGCGCTGGTTGACGATCACCACGGGGATGACCAGGACGAACAGGATGACAGCGAGCGCCGAACCGAGGTTCGGGGAGCCACTGATGAAGTAGTGGTCGTAGACGTTGTTGGCGATCGTGCTCGTGTCGAAGTTGCCACCCGTCGACGACTTGACGATGTCGAACACCTTCAGCGCGGCGATCACCGTGGTCGTGATCACGGTGATGATCGTCGGGCGGATCGAGGGGACGATGACCTTGAAGAACACCTCCCGCTCGTTGGCCCCGTCGACCCGCGCGGCCTCGAGCATCGAGTCGGGCACGCCCTTGATCGCCGCCGAGAAGACCACCGTGGCGAAGCCCGTCTGGACCCACACCAGGATGACGATCAGCAGGAACGTGTTCAGTGGCGGGTTGAGCAACCACAGACCGTCGCCGCCCCAGCTCCTCGGCAGGTGGAACAACCGGATCAGCGCGTTCAGCAGCCCGTACTTCTGGTTGGACGGCGCATACACGAACTTCCAGATCAACCCGGCACCGACGAGGGCGATCGCAGTGGGCAGGAAGATCAGCGCCTTGGCGAGCGCCTCACCGCGCATGCGGTCGGCGAGCTTGGCGATCATCAGCCCGAACACCGTGCTGAACACCGTGCCGAACACGACCCACAGGACCGTGTTGCGGATCGCGGTCAGCTCGTCGTGGCTCTGGAAGATGTCGACGAAGTTCCCGAACGCCACGAACTCGTGGCGCGGTGTGTCATCGAAGAAGGCGTTGTAGGCCGTCCTCACCGCCGGCACGATCAAGCCGACGGTGAGGAGGATCAGTGCTGGACCGAGGAACAGCGAGCGCTGACCGGCCTCCAGCCATCGTGACTGCAGCTTCGTGGTGATCGAGTAGATCCCGCCGAGCACCAACGCGAACACCCCGATGCCGAGGACCACCACCTTGAGCGCATTGAAGATCTGACCCACGAGCCCGTCCTTTCACCCGTCCGAACGGATCAGCTCTTCGGCCAGCTCTTCTCGACGTTGCTGAGGAACTCGTCGGTGCTCGCGCCGACGATCCACGCCGTCGACTGCTTCCAGAAGGTGCCGGAGCCGACGGCGCCCGGCAGCGAGTCGGAGCCGTCGAACCGAGCCACGTCGCTGCTCTGCAGGAGCTTGGCGACCTCGCGGTCCTGCGGGCTCTTGATCAGGTTGATGTCCATGTGCTTGTTGGCCGAGAGGCGCGAGCCGAGTTGGACCTCGGCGTTGACGTAGTCGGCGGATGCCATGAACAGCACCGTGTCCTTGACCTCCGGGCGATCGTTGCCCTTGGTGATCGCCATGAACTCGCCACCCGTGAGGATGACCTTGGGGTCACTCGCCGACTTCGTCGGGAGGTAGAACCAGTTGACGGTGCCGTCGGGCCCGACCGTCGTGCCCTTCGGGAAGAACACGCTGTAGAAGCTGCCCTGGTGGTGCAGGTAGCAACTGCCGTCGGCCACACCGACGCCGCCGTTCTGGAACGACGTGACGGCGATCGACTTGACCCCGCCGAGCATGTACTTGTCGTTCTTCAGGTAGCTGGCCACCGCATCGGCGACCTCCTTGACCTTCGGATCGTTGAACGGGATCTTGTGCTGCGTCCACTGGTCGTACACGTCCGGACCTTCGAGACGGAGCATGAAGTCCTCCATCCAGTCGGTGACCGGCCAACCGGTCGCGGTTCCCGATTCGATGCCGGCGCACCACGGCATCCCACCGTCGGCGACGATCTTGTCACTGAGGGCCTTCAGCTCATCGAGCGTCGTCGGGATCGTGTAGCCCTTCTCCTTGAACTTGGCGGGGTTGTACCAGACGAGCGACTTGACGTTCGCGCTCAACGGCGTGCCGTAGAACTGGCCGTCCACGCTGCCGATCTGGTCGTAGCCGCTGAGGTAGTTGTCCTTCACGTACTGGCCGAGGTCTGGCTGGGCGACGAGGCTGCCGGCACGAGCGAGGTCGGCCATCAGACCCGGCTGCGGGATGAGCGCGACGTCGGGGGCGTTGCCGCCGTCGATGCGGACCTTGAGCTGTGCTTCGAACTCGCCGGAGCCCTCGTGCTCGACCTTGATGCCGGTGCACTTCTCGTACGCGGCGTAGCCGGCGACGAGCTGGTCGGCCTCGGTGTCGCGGATCGACGAGAACAGCGTGACGGTCTTGCCCTTGTACTGCTGCGTGCACGGGATCTTGCCGTCGACGAGCGCCGCCGGCGATCCGTCGGCGTTGGTGCTGCCGGTCGTCGTGACCGTGCTCCCGGCGCCCGACGTCGTGGCTGCGCCACCGGCCGTGGTCGCCGAGCCCCCGGCCGTGGTCGCCGACCCTGCAGCCGTCGTGGTCGCCGCACCCGCCGCCGTGGTGGCCGCACCTGCCGCACCTGCCACGGCGGTCGTCGGCGACGCCGTGGTCGAACTCTTCGTGTCGCTCCCGCATGCGGCGACGAGGATCCCCGCCGCGACGAGCGCGACGCATGCAACTCGATGGTTCCTGCTCACTCCCCCACTCCCCCCTTGGTCTGGCCTTCCGTCGACCCGCATCGCCCCCATGGAACGCGTGATGAAAACCCTGGAAGATTCCAGTGACTCTCTATCACAGCTCGGCTACGGTTGACAAGGAACTGGGCCCGTGCGGACCGCGGTACAGTCCGCGACGTCGCGCTCGGGGGCGCGCCGACATGGGGGGATGGAACATGGCGAGCATCACGCTCGAGTCGATCGACAAGATCTACGACAACGGCTGGCAAGCCATCTTCGGTCTCAGCCTCGACGTCGCGGACGGCGAGTTCCTCGTCCTCGTCGGCCCGTCAGGCTGTGGCAAGAGCACGGCACTGCGGATGATCGCCGGCCTGGAGTCGATCTCCGGCGGGACGGTGTCGATCGACGGCAAGGTCGTCAACGACCTCGAGGCCAAGGACCGCGACATCGCGATGGTGTTCCAGAGCTACGCGCTCTACCCCCACCTCACGGTGCGCGACAACATCTCGTTCGCGCTGAAGCTGCGCAAGATGCCCAAGGCCGAGATCGAGAAGCGGGTCAACGACGCCGCCCGGTTGCTCGAGCTCACCGAGGTCCTCGACCGGCGTCCCGCGAAGCTCTCCGGTGGGCAGCGCCAGCGCGTCGCGATGGGTCGCGCGATCGTGCGCCAACCGAAGGCGTTCCTCATGGACGAACCGCTCTCGAACCTGGATGCCAAGCTGCGCGTGCAGATGCGCGGCGACATCGCCAAGCTCCAGCGCGACCTGGAGGTCACCACGGTCTACGTCACCCACGACCAGGTCGAGGCGATGACGATGGGTGACCGGGTCGCGGTCCTCAACCGCGGCGTGCTGATGCAGGTGGACACGCCGCAGAACCTGTACGACTCGCCGGCGAACCTGTTCGTAGCCGCGTTCATCGGCTCGCCGCAGATGAACCTGCTGCGCGGCACGGTCGTCGCCAACGACACGGGCGCGGCCGTGATGGTCGGCGACCACCGCCTGAACCTGTCCGCCGCAGCGCTCGCTGCGTCCCCCGGCCTCCTCGCGTACGGCGACAAGGAGATCGCGATCGGCGTCCGCCCGGAGGACGTCAGCGACGTCCCACAGGCCGACGGCGACTCGACGAACGTGATCCGCGGTGAGATGGCCGTGCGCGAGGGCCTCGGCAACGAGGTGGTCGCACACCTCCACTGCGACATGCCCACCGTCAACGTCGTCGTCGAGAAGGACGACGACCGGGTGATCGACCAGTCGGTGTTCGTCGCCCGGCTGAACCCACGGACCCCGTTGAAGGTGGGCGACACGGCGACCCTCTACGTGGACACGTCGCGCATGCACTTCTTCGATCTCGAGACGAGCAACGCCATCCGCTGATCCCGCTGATCACGCTCGCAGCCACACCGCGGTGTCCGGCGCGACGATGCCGGACCAGGTCGCACCCTGCGCCGACGACGAGAGCACGAGCTCGGCGCGCGCCAGCTCGTCACCGACGGCCACCGGCACAGCGGTCGGGTTGAGGACCACGATGATCCCGGCACGCCGGAATCCGACGAGGTTCGCGTGCACGTCCAACCAGGCGAGCGTCTCGTCGTCGAGGACGTGGGTCCGACGCGCCGCGAGCACCTCGCGGTACAGCTGCAGCATCGACGTCGGATCGCGCTCCTCGACGGCGACCGCGAACGACCTCCACGTGTCGGGCTGCGGCAACCACGGCGTGCTCGATCCGCGGGAGAAGCCGAACGCGGTCGAGACGTCCGTCGTCCACGGCAGTGGCACCCGGCAACCGTCGCGACCGCGTTCGCGCCCGCAGGTGCGCAGGAAGACCGGGTCCGCGCGCGCCGCGTCGGGCATGTCGAGCACCTCGGGCAGGCCGAGCTCCTCGCCCGCGTAGAGGTACATCGAGCCGGGCAGGCCGGCGAGCAGCACGACTGCGGCACGGGCCCTTCGGGTCCCGACGGCGAGGTCCACCGGAGCGTGCGAGGCGACGAGGTTGTTGCCGCTCCAGCTCGCCGGATCGGCGGCATCCGCCCGGCCGTAACGGGTGACCGAACGTTGGGTGTCGTGGTTGTTGAGCGTCCACGTCATCGCCGCCCCGACGGCGCTGAGCTCCTGCACCGTGTCGTCGATCGCCCGGCGGATGGCGGCCGGATGCCAGGGGGCGAGCATCAGGTCGAACGAGAACGCCTGGTGGAACTCGTCCGGACGGACGTAGTCGACGAGCAGGTCGGGGCGTCGGGCGGTGTACGCCTCGGCGACCGTGACGAGCTGGCGACCGGGGTGCTCGCGTTCGAAGTCGTCGGTCACGTCACGCCAGTGGCGCCACACCTCGTGCGCCGACGGCCAGTAGGTGGCGTACGGGTTGTGCGCCGCGACGTCCGTCTCGCGGGCGCCGACGGGCGGCGGCGGCGCATCGGGGAGGCCGGGTGCCTTGCCCAGGTGCGTCACGGCATCGACGCGGAAGCCGTCGATGCCGCGGGCGTACCAGAAGCGCAGGATCTCGTCGAACGAGGCGACGACGGCCGGGTTCTCCCAGTCGAGGTCCGGCTGCCACGGGGTGAACGTGGCGAGGTACCACTGGCCGTCGGCGACCCGGGTCCAGGCGGAGCCGCCGAACACCGCCGACCAGTTGTTCGGCGGCTGCGCGCCGTCCGGGCCAATGCCGTCGCGGAAGTAGAACCGGTCCCGCGCGGGGCTGCCCGGCGGCGCTGCGAGCGCGTCCCGGAACCACCGGTGATCAGAGCTGCAATGGTTCGGCACGATGTCGGCGAGCACGTGCAACCCGTGCGCGTGGCACTGCTCGATGAGCGCGTCGATGTCGGCGAGGTCGCCGTAGGTCGGTTCGACGCCGAGGTAGTCGGCGACGTCGTAGCCGTGGTCGCGTTGCGGCGAGGGGTAGAACGGCGTCAGCCAGACAGCGTCGACGCCGAGGTCGGCGAGGTACGCGATCCGTCCGGTGATCCCCGGCAGGTCGCCGATCCCATCGCTGCCGCTGTCGGCGAACGAGCGCACGTAGATCTGGTAGACCACCGCGTCGCGCCACCACGGGCGCTGCCCCGGACGCGTCACCGGCGCAGGCCAGTCACCGCAGCGGCCCGGTGCTCGAACGCAGCGGCCCGGTCGTCGAACGCACCACCAGCTCGAGATCCATCTGCTCGACGAACACCGTGCGCTCCGAGCCGCCGATCGCTTGCACGACGAGGTCCGCCACCCGCCGCCCGGAGCGCTCGAGCGGCTGCCGCACGGTCGTGATGCCCATCAACGCGGCGAGGTCGATGTCGTCGTAGCCGACGACCGACAGATCGTCGGGGATCTGACGCCTGAGCTGATCGGCGGCCTCCATCACCCCGACCGCCTGGACATCGGACGCGGCCACGATCGCCGTCGGCGGCTCCGCCAGCTCGAGCAGTTCCACCGCCATGCGTCGCGCGGCGGCGCGCAGGTGCGCACCGTGGCGGATCAACGTCGGATCGACGTCGACGCCCGCCTCGACGAGCGACGATTGGTAGCCCTCCTGGCGACGCGCGCTGGACACGAACCCGAAGAGGTTCTGCGGCGGTTCACCGACGAAGCCGATCCTGCGGTGGCCCACGTCGAGCAGGTGCTGGGTGGCCAGACGTCCGCCGTGGCGGTCGTCGATGCCCACGCTCGGCAGGTACGGGCTCGAGGTGTCGAGCAACAACGTCGGGAACCTCGCTGAGGCCAGCACCCTCGCATCCGCGTCCGACATCGGCAGCGAGACGACGATCAGCGCGTCGAGGTGCTTGAGCGGGGCGATGCGGGCGATGTGGTCGCGGGCCTGCCCCGGCGAGGCGACGTTGTACAGGACGATGTTCAGATCGTGCGGCTGGAGCCGCGACACCACGCCGCGCAAGCGCTGGTACGCCGACGGCTCGTCGAAGAACGGGACGAGCACACCGACCTGGCCGCTCGGCGGCAGTTGATCACGCGATGCGATCCGACTCGGCCGCACGTAGCCGACCTCCACCATCGCCCCCTCGACGCGCACCCGCATGCGCTCGCTGACGCTCGGGTGCTGGTTGAGCACGCGAGAGACGGTCCCGATGCCGACACCCGCCCGAGCGGCGACCGCAGCGAGTGTCGTCATCGTTGGAAACCTATCCAACATTCCAAACCGGCGACATTCGGTCGCCGGACCGCCCCTCAGCTGGAACGTTCCATCGAGATCTCGTCCTCCGCGGCGATCACCGGGATCTCCTGCGTTGGCGGTCCAGGCAACGTCAGCTGCTCGCTGCGCGCACTCTCCAGGATCGAGGCGACGTACGACACGATCGTCGGCGGCAGACCGACGTCGAAGCCGGCGACCTCCGAGAGGTACCAGCGGTGCTCGAGCACCTGGTGGTACAGCTCGGCCGGTTCGAGCTTGCCGACGAGGTCCAGTGGGATCGCGGCGATCGTCGGTTCGTAGCGGTCCTCCATCCACTTGGCCGCCACCAGCGGCTCGCGCAACCGCTTGCCGGTGCGCGACTCGATGTGCGCGCCGTAGCGGCGCAGGTCGTTGAGGAGGCGGCGGGCCTGGTTCTCGCCGGCGTCGATGCCCGTGAGGACGCGCAACCGCTGGCGGTGGAAACCGTGCTCGACGACGCGCGGCACGAGCCGCAACGCGGCGCCGCCCTGCGCGGTGACCAACTCCAGCTCGGCGGCGTCGAAGCCGAGCTCATGCAGCCGACGCAGCCGCTGGTCGACGCGGAACGTCTCGTCGGCGCGGAACTCCTCGACGACGGTGAGCTCCGCCCACAGCCGCTCGTAGCTCGCCGCGATCGCGAGCGCGGTCTCGAACGGGTCGATCGACTCCTCCAGCAACCCGCCGCCCTGGAGATCCGTCAGGTCGCCAGCGACGTTCTCCGTTGCGATCTGCAGGTCGAGCTGGCGTTGCCCGTCGCTCAGGGAGGGATGACGCTCGGCCGTCTCGACGTCGATGACGTACGCGGCCAGCGCGTCGGCATCGCGGCGGAACAGCGCGTTCGACAGCGAGCAGTCACCCCAGAAGAAGCCGGCCAGGTGGAGCCGAACGAGCAGGCCGGCGAGTGCGTCCAGCAGCCGCTCGCCGAGGTACGGGATGCGCAGGCCGCGCCCGGAGAGCAGGACGCGGTACGGCAGCGAGTAGTCGATGTGGCGGGTGATCAGCAGGCCGTCAGCGTGGGTCGCGATGCCCGCCGCATCCGTGATCATTCGCCCGGTGACGACGCCGACGACCTCCGCCGTCGGCAGACCCTCGTCGTCGAGGAGCCGCAGCAGCCGGAACTCGCGCCGCGCGAGATGATCGGGCAGCTCCTTGACGACGTAGCTCGCGTCCGCCATCTCCACCATCCGCACCTCGTGGCGGTGCAGCCCGAGCACGTTGTGCATCGAGGGCAACTGCCAGTCCCGCAGCGGCACGTCGTGCGGCCACGAGACGACGAAGCTGTGCTCCGCCGGTCTGGCGAGCTGCAATCGCACGTCACACAGCGTACGAGACGGCGGACCGTCGCTCAGCGGTGCAGGAACGCTTGGCCGCGCAGGGCCTTCGCCGTCGCCTGCGTGCGCGTGTGCACGCCGAGCTTGCTGTAGATCTGCTTCAGGTGGGACCGCACGGTCTCCACGTTGAGGTACAGCCCGTCGGCGATCTGCTGGTTGCTCAACCCCTCTGCCAGGAGCGCGAGCACCTCGCTCTCGCGAGACGACAGCCCGAGGTCGTCGAACGGCCACCGATACGAGCGATCCGGTTGCCGAGCCTGGTTCTCCGGTGTTGACACCACTACGTCACCTCCTGCCACCCGACGCAGCGACTCGGCGAGTGCCGCAGGCGTCAGTCCCTTCCATAAGTAGCCGTGGACACCGATCGACAGTGCGCGCTCGACGAGCACCGCACCGAAGTCGAAGGTGAACACGGTCGTGTTCCGCACGTTGGGACGTGCGACGAGATCTTCCAGCTGCTGCCACGGCATCCCGACACGCCCGTAGGTGTCGAAGAGCGCGATGTCCACGTCGTGCTGGACGTCGACGTTGCCGACCTCCAGTTCCACGACCGCGATGTCGTCGAACGGTTCGAGCATCTTCGCCAGACCGTCCACGACGATGCGATAGTCGTTGAGCAACGCGACCGTGAGTTCCACCGGGCGACGAGTACCCGAACGGGTCCCGGCTCAACCACAGCGTTGTGGCGAGCGCCCGTGCCGACCGGTGTCGCGAGCTCGGCTACAGCGTGGACGGTGCGTCGCCGGCGATCGCCCCGCCGGTCTGCAGCTCGCACCACACGACCTTGTGGTCGTGGTAGAGCGTCACTCCCCACTGGCTCGAGATCGCGTTGACGATCGCCATCCCCCGACCCGACGACGCCACCGCGCTCGGCAACGGACGGACGATCGGGACGGCATCCGGGCGATGGTCCGTCAGGGCAACGGTGATCGAGTGGTCGCTGCGGATCGCCGTCAGCCGCGGCGCGCCGCGACCGTGCTGCAGTGCGTTCGCGGTGAGCTCGCTGGTGGCCAGCAGGACGTCGTCCGTGCACGACAGGCCGGTACAGATCGAGCGCATCGCCGAGCGCGCGTGATGCGAGGCGCGTGCGTCGCCGGGGAGGTCGAGCTCGGTCACCTCGTGGGGCAACGCCCAGCCGAGCACGTCGTCGATCGCCGGGTTCGCCGTGCCGAGCAGCGCCCGCTGCGCCCACGCGGTGAAGCTCGCCGCGGTCATCGGTGCGGCGCCCACGATCATCGCCCGCGCCGCACCGGGGCGGGCGGCGATCAACGGTGCTGCCGGCGGCGGTGCCTCGGCCGCTCGGGCCCGGACCAACGTCGCGTCGTCGTCGTCCTCCTCGTCGGCGAGCGTGGCGGCCAGCTCCAGCAGCACCAGTGGCGGCCACGATCCACGGGCCTCGACGAAACCCGCGTGCCAAGCCTGCGGCGCGGTGAGGTGGATGCTGATCCCCGCCATCAACGCCACACTCCCGCCATCAACGCCACACTCGCGTCGTCCACCGCATCAGCGCAAAGATCACGATGCGTGGCGGGGCGAGGAGCCCATGCGGCGCTGCGTGATCCCGTTTCCACCGGCCATGCGGAGACGTTTCCTTCCTGGGCCGAACCGCCGTCGTCGTCGATCTGATCAGACCGGTCGTCGTACCCGCGGCGCTCGGGATCCAAACGCAGCGTCCGACGGATCCGTTCGTCGCCGCGCCGCGTCGAACCGGTGGCGTCGAGCTGCTGGCGTCGAGCTGCTGGCGTCGAGCTGTCGCGTCGAAGCGACGCGTCGAACCGTCGGAGCGCACCGCGACCACGGCGTGTAGGGCATGGTGTGGTCGGGTAGTGGTGGGACGGCCGCGCGCAGCAGCCGCGACGGGATCGATCAGGAGGTAGTGCATGTTTCGCTTCAAGTTGGGACTGGCGATCGGGGCGGGCATCGGCTGGCTGATCGGTTCCGGCAAGGCGGCCGAGCTCCTGGAGCGCCTCCGCCAGAGCCGGAGCCCCGAGGTCGTCGGGGTCGGCGACAGCACCACAGGGGTCTACGACTTCGCCGTCCGCGCCGCTCAGTAGATTCGGCATCTTGCAGAAGCCTTGGACCTCGCCGGCCGGCACCGGCACCGAGCCGGAGCCGGCACCGCCCGCACGTCCGAGCCGGTTGACGATCGAGTCGTTCACGCCGTCGGTCCGCGGTGGCGCCCATCCCGCGAAGCGGGCCGCCGGTGACCACGTCGAGATGCGTGCCGTGGTGCTGTGCGATCAGCACATGGTGCTCGGCGTCAACGTGCAGCACACCGCCCCCGACGCGACGGTGACCAACCACCCGCTGCACCCGGTGGAAGGTCCGACCTTCGGCGGCGAGATCATCCTCACCGACGTCGGCCTGCACCAACTGGTGGTCGAGGCGTGGATCGACCATGCCGCCACGCTGCAGTCGCGCATCGAGCGCAAGCTCGCCGCAGGACTCGACGCCGAACTGGACCAGCGCGAGCTGGCCGGTCTCGAGCACCGCACCAGCGACCTGCAGACCGCGGGACCGTTCCCGGTCGTCGTCGACCGGCCGGTCGCCGCATTCGGCGCGTGGTACGAGTTCTTCCCGCGCTCTGTCGCAGTGCACAGCGCGGGCGCGTCGGTGGGCGCGACCGACACCGACGACGCGGCCGACGCGGCCGAGCCCGGCGCTCACCACGGCACGCTGGCGGAGGCGATCGACCGTCTCGGCTACGTCGCCGATCTCGGCTTCGACATCGTCTACCTGCCGCCGATCCACCCGATCGGCACCACCCATCGCAAGGGTCGGAACAACTCCGTCGTCGCAGGGCCCGACGACGTCGGCAGCCCGTGGGCCATCGGTGCCGCCGAGGGCGGTCACGACGCGGTGCACCCGCTGCTCGGCACGCACGAGGACGTCGCTGCGCTCGTCGCAGCGGCACACGACCTCGGCGTGGAGATCGCCCTGGACATCGCGTTCCAGTGCAGCCCCGACCATCCGTGGGTGGTCACGCACACGGACTGGTTCCACGTCCGCCCGGACGGATCCATCGCCTACGCCGAGAACCCGCCGAAGCGCTACCAGGACATCGTTCCCCTGGCGTTCGACACCCCGGAGTGGTGGCCGTTGTGGCAGGCCCTCGCGGACGTGGTGCGCACGTGGATGCGCCTCGGCGTGCGCACGTTCCGCGTGGACAACCCGCACACCAAGCCGCTGGCGTTCTGGGAATGGGCGATCGCCGAGCTGAAGCGC